>DAEE01000017.1:0-5449 GCA_002495205.1 Thaumarchaeota archaeon UBA183
AACCCCAACTGCCCGCTCCACGCAGGAAGGGAAATACGATACGCGACGAAGCGCGCAGACATAGACGTCTACAACACGTTCGTCGACGATTACGCCAAAGCCGGGGCATGACTTGGTCGACATCGGTTCGGTCGAGAAACGCCTCATTGAAAGGACCAAGAGGGGCCCGATAGTAGCNNGGTGGATCGACCCTAGCCAATCAGCGAAGGCTAGACGCCGTGGTCAAGGCAGTAAGGAGTCACACGAAGTCACATTCTGGTCACAATAAATCACGCCAGGTACCCGTGGTCCTTTTCCCTGGGAACATCACAGGCGTCTCACGATACGCAGACGCAATCCTGTTCAGCTCACTCCTCAACTCAACCAACCCCTACTTCATCGTCGGTGCGCAGGCGCTTGGATCGATTGAGGTCTACAAGAGCGGAATCGAAAGCATACCCATGGGTTACCTCATCTTCGGCGGTTCCACCGCGGCAAGCTTCATCGGCCAGGTGAACAGCCTCCCGACCTCAAGACCCAACCTGGCGGTCATCTACGCGCTCGCGGCCAGCTACCTCGGGATGCGCACGCTGTACCTTGAGGCCGGAAGCGGCGCCGGGGAGCCAATCCCTGCGGAAACCATTCGGGCGGTGAGGAAGTTTTACGACGGCCTCCTCATCGTCGGCGGCGGCATCACCACAGCCGANNCCTTCGAGAACGCGCTGCGGGAAATCACCGCGGCGGTTAGATCATAACAAGAGCGACTCCGACAAAGCGATAAAGGACAACACGCGCAGCGCTCTCCAACTTGCCGTTCTGCCCACGGTGCGGAAAGGAAGTCTTGGCCACAGACAGGTACTGCCCCAGCTGCGGTCAGAACGTTGACCGGCGGGTTGGAATTCCGATTGCTCCGGCCGCGCCCGCGCCAGTTCCCCAATGGGCGTCTCAACCCCCGCCCGCGAGGCAAAAGAGCCCTTCAGCAGCGGCCGTGCTGAACTTCCTCTTTCCGGGTACAGGCTACATCTACGGCGGCCTCGGCCGGAACACGGGAGAGGTGGTTTTCGGGGCGCTCGTGTTCGTCTTCTACTTTGTCGGCTTCGAAATTGGATATCTGATTGACGTCCTCACGTACGTGCCCTCGACGACCCCCGAAGCCGTTTCCCCATATGCGGCCCTAATCCTCCTCGCGTTCCTCCTGCCCTTCGCTTTCGCCTATGACGGATATAGGAGAGCGAAGGCGCCATAGCCCCCAACTATTGCCCGAACTGCGGCGTTCCGCTAGCCGTAGGCCAAAACTTCTGCAGGAGCTGCGGCCTTGACCTCAGGCAGCAGGCCAGAGCATCGCCCAGCCAGGCGCAGCAACCCGCCGCGGAGGTGCGGGGCCTCGGATCGAACACCGTCGTCTACCTGACTCCCGAGGGGCTGCAAGGCGTCTCGTTCAGTTCCGTCGGGGCTGTTTTCATGGCCGTTCTCCTGCCGGTCCCGTTCCTCGTCGCCGTCTACCTGATCACCCAAGCAGGCGCGCTCGCCGTGTACGCCGTAGCCTGGATTGCGCTGTCCTTTCTCCTGTTCGACGAATTGAGGTGGAGGGGATTCCGAAGGATGGGCCCCTCATTCCCAGGCACGGAGCCGAGGAAAGCGTCTTGGCTCGTCCCCTGGGGGTCCCTCCGGATGGCCGACTGGAACGGGAGGACGCTGTGGTTCACCGCTCTTGGTCCCCCTCGCAAAATCTCCGTAACCTTCGACCGGGAAGACTCGCCACTCGTCGAACGGAGCCTCGAATCATGGAACGTACGGTACTCACGGAAGCCCCCGAGGCTCCCGCACGCCCTGACACGGTTCTCGACCTTGGCACTGACGCTGTTCGTCGTGAGCCAACTCATCCTGGTTCTCGCCGCGGTCCTTCCGTTCTTCCCGGGAGAGGAGCAAATGTACAACACCATCCTGAACGGCACCACATCCCAGGTCAAGGGCGCCACCTTCCTGGAGGCGTTCAGAGCGATTTACTTCAACAACGTGCAGGTCGCCTGGGGGGGCATGCTCCCCGTCCTCGGACAGCTGTCCTTCGGGCTGGCCAGCTACAACACGGGGCGGATTATTCAGGTGATAGCCATCACCCAGCACTACCCGACGTCTGTGGTGCTCGTTTCGTTGTACCTGCTCCCACACACATGGGTGGAAGAGTCTGCCTACCCAATCGCGACAGTGGCGGGCCTGCTGGCGGTGACCAGATGGCGCTCCGTCTCGCCCGGCGAGTTCGCTCACAGAATCAATTGGGGCTCGTGGAAGCTCGTGCTGGCCATGGCGGGTGTCGCCATGATCTTGCTCGCGGCCGGGCTGATTGAGACCGCAGGGCTCTATTTGGGGACAGGGGAGCTCCTCCTGTGGATTCCCGTCGGCGCCGCAATCTACCTGATGGTCGCGCTGAGCCGGGCACGTTCAAGCCGCGGCTAGGTAGTGCTTAATTCCCTCTCCCAAAACAACGCCCGAGCTTGTCCTTCTCCGCAGACCTCGCCTGGGAGCGCGTCAAGACGCTGGCGCCTTTCCCAGCGAAGCTCGACTCCTATTACAGAGACATACTCTCCCAGTACGAGGTTGCCCAGAGGACGGCGACGATAGCGAGATCGATGGGGCTAGACCCCACAGGCGCGGTGGAGAGCAAGACCGTCTTCGACCTTGCCGACCGCGTGAACCAGATGCTCCGCCTCGACCAGTTCGAGGGGCTGGTCGACCGCCTCAGGGAGTTACTCCACACTACGACCAAGGAAAGGGCGGCCCTCGCCATATCCCAAGAGATCGCCCTCGGGAGATTCGGTGCACTCGACAGGCAGGAGGCCCTGAACTATGGTGTCCGAGCCGGCCTGGCTGTCATGACAGACGGGGTCACGGTTGCCCCCCTCGAGGGGATATCCGGAGTCAAGATCAAGCAGAACGACGACAACACCGACTACGCGTCCGTCTCATACGCCGGCCCGATGCGCTCTGCCGGCGGGACGGAGGCGGGCTTCTCCCTAGTGATAGCCGACCTCACAGCCAAGAAGCTAGGGCTGAGCAACTACAGGGCCAACCGCGACGAGATCGACCGGTTCGCCGAGGAGCTGAGAATCTATGAGCGCGACGTAGGGAATTTCCAGTACAAGGTCACAGACGAGGACATCAGGCGGGCCATCTCCAACCTCCCAGTGGAAATCGACGGTATCGAGACCGATCCTATCGAAGTCGTCGTACACAGGAACCTGAAGCGCGTGGCTACGGACAGGCTGAGAGGCGGAGCGCTCAGGGTGCTCAACGACGGGGTCATCGGGCGCGCGAACAAGCTGTCGAAGAAGCTCGCCAGCCTGAGCATCACCGGGTGGGAGTTCCTTGACCAGCTGAAGGGGGGGACCCAGCAGTCGACCAACGAGACAGAAAAGGCTGGGGCCCATTTCGAAGAGGTCATCTCAGGAAGGGCCGTCCTCTCCATGCCGCACAGCAAAGGAGGCTTTAGGCTGAGGTACGGCCGGTCGATGAACACAGGCCTGTCCACAGTAGGGATACATCCCGCCGTGGCCACCCTGCTGGACTACCCTGTGGTGACCGGGACCCAGGTGAAGGTGGACCTGCCGGGGAAGGCCGCGACCATAGCCTTCGTTGACTCGATCGAGGGGCCCACCATACTGACCAAGGACGGCAGCGTCGTCAGGGTGTCGACCGCGGCCCAGGCCGAGGAGCTTCACGACTCTCTGGCCAAGATCATTGACCTCGGAGACGTGCTCATCAGCTATGGCGACTTCCTAGAAAACAACAAGGCCCTCCCGCCTTCCCCCTACGTGGCCGAGTGGTGGGTGCAGGACTTCAGGCGGGCCCTGGCCGCGATCCCGGGGGCGGAGGAAACCCTCTCTTCTGCCGGCATCTCACGCGGAAGGGTGGCAGAATTGCAGTCGTCTCCGGTGGTGACCCCGACTGCGGCCGAGGCCCTGGCCATCTCGCAGTCACTTGGGCTTCCGCTGCATCCCTCTCATACGCCACGTTTCGACAGGGTCTCTTCGGCCGACCTCGCGGAGCTGAGGAAGTACTCCCTAGCAGAAGGACCCAACGTCGTGATCAACGCCAACGTCCCGCAGATCAGTTGGATCCTCAATACTTGCCTCATCGAACACAGGATAGAGGGGGGCGTCGCTGTGGTAGGCGGGGAACCGGCCCTTGTCCTAAGTGCACTCCTCAGGCTCAGGGAGCCAGAGTTCGTCGTCTCCTCGGACGAGCCTGACTACATCAAGAAGCTCTCCGGGATTCAGCTTGGACGCCAGAGCACCACCACCATCGGGGTGAGGGTCGGAAGGCCGGAGAAGGCGATGGTGAGGAAGATGAAGCCCCCGGTCCACACACTCTTCCCTGTGGGGTACGAAGGAGGCCCGATGCGGGACGTCTTCACGGCCGCCAAGGCGGGCAGGGTGAAGATCGACGTCGTCAACCTCTACTGCTCGAAATGTAACGAAAGGCGGATGTCTCTGCACTGTGAGGTCTGCGGAGAGCCCACATCCAAGTTCATGTCGTGCCCTCGCTGCAGCACAACGACCGAAGAGGAGGCCTGCCCCAACTGCCGGACGAAGACGGTCAACTACTCAAAGATGGATTTCGACCTGCGTTCTAGGCTCGAAGCGATCAGGACCAAAATCCCCCACGGCACGGGCAAGCCCGTCAAGGGGGTGCGGGGGCTCACCAGCGCCTCCAAGCAACCGGAGGCGATCGAGAAGGGGATAATCAGGAGCAGACACGACACCTACGTCTACAAAGACGGGACTCTCAGAATCGACGCGACCAACGAGCCTCTGACTCACTTCAGGCCCAGGGACGTCAAAGGCGACATCCACACGCTGATTGGCCTGGGCTATACCCAGGACAAGGACGGGCTCCCTCTGCAGCGGGACGACCAGGTGCTCGAGCTGAAGCCCCAGGACATCATCGTCCCGGCCGACATAGGGGGCGACCTCGTCCGCATGGCCCAGTGTGTGGACGACATGCTCCTGAACATCTACGGGCTGGAGCAGTTCTACAATGCCAAGGAGCCGTCAGACCTCCTGGGGAAGCTGGTGATTGGCCTCGCCCCACATACATCAGTCGGCGTAGGCGGGAGGATAGTGGGCTACTCTGCGACGCAGGTCTGCTTCGCCAACCCCTACTGGCACTCTGCGAAGAGGAGGGACTGCGACGGCGACGGGGACTCGCTTCTGCTGCTGATGGACTCCCTTCTGAACTTCTCACTGGAGTACGTCCCTGCCCAGATAGGGGGGTACATGGACACGCCCCTCCTTATCCAACCCGTGATTCTGCCGTCTGAGGTCGACGAACAGGCGCACAACTTCGACATCGCCACCTCCTACCCACTCGAGTTCTACGAGAAGACAACAGCGGCTCCGCCCGCGGCTTCGGTCTCCGACCTCATAGAGGACATCGGCTCAAGGCTGGAGAAGGACACCCAGTTCTACGGCTA
>DAEE01000017.1:5570-23638 GCA_002495205.1 Thaumarchaeota archaeon UBA183
ACCCAGGCCTTCAAGTGCAAGAGTTGCGGGCTGACCATGAGGAGGCCCCCTCTCTCCTGGAAGTGCCCCAGTTGCGGGGGCGAAATCAGAGGCACCCTGACCAGGGCCTCGGTGGAGAAGTACCTCCACATCGCGCAGAGGCTGGCACGGGACTACGACGTTGACCCGTACCTGAAGAGCCGCCTCGACATGTTGCAGAGGGAGCTCGATCAGCTCTTCCAGGGCCCCAGGAAGGCGGACCAGCTGGAGCTGACGGACTTCCTGAAGCCGGCTCTAGCCGAATGAGTAGGCCGGCGAGTCTCTGAAGGAGTACTTGACCTTCTGGAACCCCTTCCGAAGTTCTTTGATCCTGCTCACGACCTCGCGTTTCTTAGTGCCTCCGAGGGCGACGTGCACTATCTCCGCAATCTCCTTCATCTCGGACCTGCCCATGCCGAGCCGCGTGAGCTCGGCGACTCCCAGCCGTATCCCCCCTGGGTTGGTATAGTGCCTCCCTGCTTGGAGGTCGCCAGGTATCGGCTCCCTGTTGCAGATTATGTTCTGGTCCTCAAGCAGCTTCTCGATGACCCCGCCGTCGGAGTACTTCGTAATGTCGAGAGCCACTTGGTGAGACTTCGTGTACCCGTTCTTCTCTCCCAACACCTTTTCCCCCTGGCCGGCTAAGCCCCCGGCGAGAACCTGGGCGTTCACAACTACATCCTTGGCGTATCTGTGACCGAACTGCAGGAACTCGGCGAAGACCATGGCCTTGGCCGCCACGTTGGCGAGGTGGTGGTTGCTTGTCATGCCTGGGAACACCGCCTTCTTCAGCGGCTCGGCGAACTCGCCATGGGCCGCGATGGCCCCGCCCTGGGGGCCGAAGAGCACCTTATGCGTGCTGAACGTCATCACTTGGGCCCCCTCCCTCAGCGGGTCCTGGAACTGGCCTCCGGCGATTAAGCCTGCGACATGGGCAGCGTCGTAACAGATGACCGCTCCCTTGTCGTGGATTACTTGCTCCAGCTCCTTGATAGGATGAGGAAACAGGAAGAGGCTGCAGCCGAACATGGCAAGCTTCAGCGAAGGGAGCGCCGCGATGCGCTTCTTCGTCTCGTCCACGTCGATGTTCATGCCCTCCTTGTCGAACGCGAAGTAGGCCACCTCCAGGCCGTGGACTGCGCCCGCGGTGCCGCCGAAGTCCCTCTTGCCGTGGGAGATGTGCCCCCCATTGGGAATCGACAACGCCATCATAGTGTCGCCGGGGCTGGTGAAGGCGGAGTAGACCGCGAGGTTCGCCACGACGCCGGAAACAGGCCTCACGTCGATGTGCTCTGCCCTGAACAGCTTCTTGCCCAGCGCTATTGCCTGGAGCTCAACCTGATCGATGTATCGACATCCTGCGTAGACCCTCTCGCCCGGCCACCCCTCCGCATACCTGTGGCCAAAATCCGAAGAAAGCACCCTTCTGACCGGCTCGGAGGCGAGGTTCTCGCTGGCAATCATGGGAAGGCTCTCCGAGAACCACTTCTCGTGGGCCCGAACCTTGGTCACAACCGACTTGAACTCAGAATCGTAGGAAGGCATGAGAGGCGACGAACGCCGACGATAATTATACATTTAGCAGGAAACGGCCAAGCCTGCAGATTCGGAGGGTTGCTTAATACGCCATCGATTCGGAGGCCAAACCGCCAGAATTGAGCTTGAGACCAAGCTGGGACGGAAAGAACGGAATAGAGCTGGAGCACGTCACCAAGTCCTATGGTTCAGTCATGGCGCTGAACGACCTGACCTTCGAGATTCCAGTCGGCGGGAGGTTCGCGCTGCTGGGACCAAACGGCGCGGGGAAGTCAACCACCCTGAAGCTCCTCATCGGGTCGCTCAGGGCCGACACCGGGTTCGCGAAGATACTCGGCTCGGCGCCTGAAAGCAGGGAGTCGAAGGCCGCGGTGGGTTACCTCCCCGAGGACGCACTGCCGTACAGGATGCTCTCTGTAAGAGAGAACCTGGAGTACATCGCAGCCCTGAGAGGGGTCGAAGACGTTCGGGGCAGGACCGACTACCTCCTCGACGAACTTGAGCTGAGGCAGTACGAGAAGTCAAACGTCGGGAGGCTTTCGAGGGGGAACACGCAGAAACTCGCGATAGCTCTCGCCATCGTTCACTCTCCCAAGGTGCTCCTGCTGGACGAGCCTCTGAACTACCTNNGATGCTCGACAGGATGGAGGGCACCCACCTTGTTTCTACCCACATCATGGCGATTGCCAACAGGCTCACTGACAGCGTAGTCATGATATCGAAGGGCATGTTCCTCTGGGAGGGTACCATCGAGGAGCTGAGGAAGAAGGGGTCCCCGGAGGAGCCCATCGAGAAGGTCGTCGCGAGGATGATGACAGGTGCTGCCTAAGCTACTGAGATTCATTCTGCGCACGCGGTTCTCGAGACCGTTCCTGATACTCCTGGGCATCATAGTGCTGTACGCCGTCATCGCCACCAGTTTGACTACTCCATCGGACGTGGCCACGGTCTTGAGCTACGAGGGCACGGCCGTGGTCGCTTTCTTCTTCGCCATGTCGCTGGCCACAGGCGGCGTGATGGTCATGAAGTCTGACAGGGACTACCTCTTCACGCTACCCCTCGGTGCCAGGGACCTCTCGATCTCCATCTTCTTCTCGCAGTTCATAGCCTACGGGGCCTCCATCCTTTTCATTCTCATCTACCTTGCCCCCGGGTTCTCCTCTCCGCTTCTTGCAGTCGACGTCATAGCTCTGGCCCTGACGGTCACCTCGCTCGGGATAATCGCCACATCGCTGCAGACGCGGGTGCGCCTCTTCCTCTCAGTCGCGTTGGCATGCTGGACTCTGCTGGCCCTCGAAAACGTTCCGTTCACCCCAGCTTCCGCCTTCAACGGGAACCTCTACACGGGAACGGCCACCCTCTTGCTGCTGACCGCGGCGACCACCACGGCCGCTGTCAGGGGCCTTTCGAGGGTTGAGCTGGACATGATGAGGAACCTCATCCGAACATCATCTGCAGACGTGAAAGCCCCGACCAGCTTCGCAGGGAAGAGCCCCATAGGCGCCATCTACTCGATGAACATCACAAACATGTCTATTGCAGGGAGGATGAACATGGCCGGGACGTCGAGGTACGTCTCAAGGAGGGTTAAGACGCAATGGGTTCTGGTGGCTTCATCGGTAGCAGCCGTCGCCTACTTCATTTTCGCCCTGTACACAGGGAACTTCCAGGTAGCGAGCGGCACCGACGCTTTCCCCGGGGCTGTCATCACAGCCGTAATTCTCTCGTTCCTTGGGTTCTTCTTCTCCCAGTCAGCCATCACTAACGAGAGGATCTGGCTCTCCCTGACTTCTCTCCCGCCCGTGACGTACTTCAGACACCTGATTGGGTCGAAGCTCCTTTCTCTGATGATAATCCTGACTCCTTTCGCCGTGGCCGACGCAGTCCTCGCGGCGTTCGGCTATCCGATGGAGCTGGCCGGGCTGGTCATCGTCCTGACGGTCATCCCCGCCTCATTCGTCCTTCAGATNNGTGAAGGGGGACGACATGATGATGCCTGCCCAGTTCAATCTGAGGCAAATGGCGACTGGGCTCCTCATCATACCCGTCATCTTCCTGGCCACGCTTTCGGCAATCTTCCCGCTGGTCGCGGTAGCCGGCGGGCTGGCCCTCTGCGCGCTGTCCGCCCTGCTTGTCTTCAGTGCAGGGTTCTGGAGCAGAGTGGTCACTAAGCTCACTGAGAACGGCTTCGTCTAGGCTACTGGCTAGGGTGGCACCGAGAGCACGATTTGAGAGTTCTTCAGCCTCTCCCCAATACAGGTCCTCACGAGCTCGCAGGCTTCGACGATTCTGTGGTCCGTGATGCTGTAGTATATTGTCGACCCGTCTCTGCGGGTCCGTAGAAGACCGAACTGCCGAAGAATCGCCAGGTGCTGCGATGCGTTCGCCTGGGTGACTCCGACGGTCTTCGCCAGCTCGTTGACCGACTTTTCACCATGCTTGAGGGCCCTCAGCATATGTATCCTGGTCGGGTGGGCCATGGCCTTGCAGAACTCGGCCTGCAACCGGTAGAGCTCCTCTTCCGCCCTCGCATTCGCTGCGCTATGCACCCCTCTTCTCGCCTCCCGCCTGCGCGCCGACTGTAACCAAGGGCTTGGCCTCTTCCGGCCGTTTCGCCGCCGGGAACCTGGTCTGGCCGAAGAAGACATCGAAGATTCTCTCCAGGCTTCCGTTGAGCGCCCTCCAGTAGATCATCGCGAACGACCTTTTCATGTAGTACTTCACCAGCGAGGGCGTCTGGTCTGTTGGAGGGGACGTATACGTCGCTGATACGAAAATGGCCCTGTGGCGTCCGACCTCCATGGGGCAGTTGATTCTGCCGTTGTACTCCAAGAAGTCCTCAGACTTCGCAATCTCCGTGACAATGTTGTGCGCCACGACCACCGACTGAAGGTGCGCAACCACGCCGGACTTCGAGACCGGGATGTTCGTCGCATCACCGATGCAGTAGACGCCTTCTTGGCCGGCAACCCGCATGGTACCCCTGTCGGTGGGGACATACCCGTCCTGGTCTCCAATCCCCGAGTTGACGACGACATCCGCTCCGTGGTGCGGGGGCACCGCGATTAGCAGGTCGTAATCGAAGGTCTCCCCCTCGAGCGAGTATATCTTGCGCTCCTTGGGGTCGACGGTGTCCACGTTGAAGAACGTCGACACTTCGATTCCCTTCTCCTCGAACATCGGCTCCACGACCTTCGAGATCTTCTCAGCCGGATAGGGCCTTGGATACGGCGTGAGGAACTTGATCTTCACCTTGTCTCTGATACCACGGCTCCGGAAGAACTCGTCCAGCATGAAAGCGGCCTCGTTGGGTGACGGAGGGCACTTATGCGGGGTCCCTGCTATGGCCACCACCACGGTCCCGCCCCTGAACTCTTGCAAGGCATCCCAGATGCGCCGGGAGTCCTTCCCCCCTGTGTGGAAGTTCATCGACCCTTCAGCGAGCCCGGGGATTTTGGATGGGTCGGCTACAGCCCCAGTGGCAATGACAAGGAAGTCATATCCGAGGACCCTCCCGCTCTTGGTCGTCACCGTCCTAGTCCCATAGTCGATCTTGACCGCAGGGTCTTGGACGAATTCGACCCCCTTCCTTAGCAGCTCCGTCTCGTCCTTGACGTACTTCTCGGGGTCTGCGCCTTTGAAGGCAATGTCCAAGTTGCCCGGCTGGAACGGATGTTTCAGATGCTCGCCGACCAGTTGCACTGAAGCAAGCCCGCCACTGACTTCGTCGCGAAGCTCCGAGGCTAGGAGGTTCGCCGTGAACGTCCCTCCGTCCCCTGAGCCGACGACGACCACTCGTTGCATGGCCGACCCTAGCCTCGCTTCTTGGTGATCCTGACGATGATGCGCAGGTAGCCCTGCTCCTCTTTGATCTCCACCAATTCGTTGCCGCTCTTCTGGGCCCAGGCCGTCACGTCCGCCCTGGCTGCCGGGTCCGTCGCCAGCAGCTCGATTACGTCCCCCAGCTGCGCGCTCCTGTAGGCCCTGAAGAGGTCTGTGATGGGGCCGGGGCAGAAGCTGCCCCGCGAGTCGACCACCTTGTGCTGCTCTACTGCCGACATCTGCATCGCCTAGATGAAGATGATTTGCCCGCCTTCGCCCAGCGACACCATCGTCGCAGCGCCCACCACATCGTCGATTTCGTCGATGAGGGTCTCCCTCGGCGTCCCCATTACTTCCATGGTGGTCGAGCAGGCGTGTAGCTTGACTCCGAGCTCGTGGGCCATCTTGAACATCTCCGGGACGGAGGGCACCTTGGCCTTCGCCATCTTCCCGTTCATCATTCGCGTGGCCATCGCGGTCATGCCTGGGATCATCCCCAGGATGTTCGGCATCGGCATGCCCGGATTCCCGACCGGCGCGACCTTCAGCGAGCCCACGGACTTCTTGCTTACGGCGTTCAGCCCCCAGAAGGTGAAGAACATGTGCACTTCCTTCCCCATTGTCGCCGCAGTTGTGGCTATCATCAGGGCGGGGTACACCATGTCCATTGTTCCTTTCGACAGGATGATGAGCATCCTCTCGGTCTGCTCACCCTTCTCGGCCGTCTTCTGCTGTGCTATCTGCGCCAATTCAACTCACGGATATTCGCGTCCGCTAATGTACTAATAAAACGAGAAGCCGATTCTCAACATTGGCAAAGGCCTTGCCCCGTTTAAGCCCCGATTCGTTTCCCGAGTACCATACTGAGGCGTTACCCTTAAGAACGGTTGGCGCTCCTAGCACATTCACATGAGTAAGAAGGATAACGCCCCGATGCCTGCGTCGAGCGCAGGGCTCCTGACCTTCTTCAACGAAGAGACCCAGGGAGTGAAGATCAGGCCGGAGATAGTCCTCATCGGGTCGATTGTGCTGATCACCGTCTCAATTGTCATCAACCTCGTCTAGCGACAGGAGTTCAAGGAACCGTTCGGCCACCGAGGCCCTTGCAAGCCGCTACAGACACCTCTTCGTCCTGCCTTCGGCCCCCCAACTAATCCTCTACGGCGGCCTTGCCTGCCTGCTCCTTTCTCTCGTCTCCAAGGGAGCCGGAGGAATTTTCACGTTCTCCCTGGCTCTACTCGTGTTCCTCCTCTCGGCTTCCGCAATCTCGAGCGCCCTCCTGATAATCGACAGGAAGACCATCGCGACCGTGCGTAGAGTCCTGGCCCTGCTTATGGCGGCTCAGGTGCTGTGGCTGCTGGTCGCCATTGTCGGGGCGGCATGCTCTTGGTCTTCAGGGTCATCGTACCCGCTCACCAACGCCATCCTCTTCGGTGCCTTCGTGGCTGCGGGGTTCGAGTTCCTCGTAATCCACGGGGCGTTCGAGAGAAGGGCGGCGGTCTCGTTCCTCCTGGCCCTCGTCCATCCTTTGTCGACCGTCCTGATAATCAGGACTCCAGAGCTCACGAGGCACTTCGATCCTGTCGCGGCTTCGGGCGGGGCGCTGGCCCTGGTGCTCCTCGTCGTCTTTCCGATGCTCCTTCAGAGGAGGAAGACGAGCCTCGGGCACGACGCGCTGAGCCTGTTCCAGGCCTTCATGAAGACATGGACGGCCGGAGACTCCGGTCAGCTCGAGCAGGTCATCGCAGAGCACTCCGAAGAGGTCGAAGTGACGACAAAGGTACTCAGATTCAGGACCAAGGTCGGAGACACATACCTCGTCCTGCCGGGCGTTCATCCGGGCCCCTTCCACCCTGTGGGGAGCTACGACCTGCCGGGCGTGGTCGCCAGGGCCTTCAAGGAGCTCGGGCCGGTCATGACCTTGCACAGGCCGGGGGGGCACGAAAGGAACCTGGCCACCAGAGCAGATACCGCCGAGTATGTGCGTAACGTGGCCGAGCTGGCGAAGTCCATCACTCCGCGCGAGGACCGGGCGGCTCTGAGGGGGCCTTTCCTTACGCACGTCGGAAAGGCGACAATCAGCGCGTCATCCTTCGCAGACGACCTGGTCATGACTATCTCATTCGCCCCTCTCGGGTCCGACGACATCGACACCCATGCGGAGGATGAGCTCATCAGGACCGCTTCCAAGTCGGGCTTTGACCTGTCGGTCGTCGACGCCCACAACTCCATCGACCCTGACCTTCAATCCCCCTCCACAGACGACCCGGGATGGAAACGCGCCTTCGAAGAGGTCAGGGCTTCGAAGCCCAAAGGAATCAGCATCGCCTACTCCCATTCGAGCGAAATCGGATTTGCCGGAAGAGGGGACCTGACTGAGAACGGGCTGGGGCTCTTCATGATCGAAACCGAAGGCACGAAGTCGGTCCTTCTCCTCGCAGACGCGAACAATTCTGTTTCCAGCCTCAGGGCTCAGGTGCACGCGGCCCTCGATTCAGCCGGATACAACCTCATAGAGTTCTGCACCTCGGACAGCCACAACTTGGCCGCGAGAGGGCTCACGGCCGAAAGGGGGTACGAGGCCTTGGGGGAGGCTACCCCCCCAGGGGAGATAGCCGGCGCAGCTGTGAAGATGGCAGATCTGGCGACATCGAGGCTCGCTCCGGCCGAATACGGATCGGCGAAGATGAAGAGCAACGTCAAGGTCTTCGGGTCCAGAGCCCTCGGGGAGTTCGCCATCCTGACGCAAACGAGCTCGACATTCTCCAGAAGATACTTCCAATTCGCCACAATCGCCTTGGTCGCCCTCCTGTTGGCGTCCGTGTTCCTCTAGGAAACGGATTTAGACGGTCGGCCTGCGGCTGGGAACCATGAGCCGACCTAGAGGGATCTTCATCGCAATCGAAGGGATTGACGCGGCCGGCAAGAGGACGCAGACCTCCATTCTTAGGTCGTGGTTCGGCTCCAAAGGCATGACGACCCGCACACTCTCGTTCCCAGCGTATGAGACCACCCTGGGAAAGGAGATCAGGAAGTTCTTGGACGGGACAGTGGACTATCCGCAGCAGGTGAGGGCCATGCTCTATGCCGCCAACAGATGGGAGAAGAAGGCGGAGCTGGAAACGACACTCTCGAAGGTTGACGCCATCATCGTGGACAGGTACAGCGGGTCTAACCTCGCATACGGCGTCAGCAACGGGCTCGACCTAGACTGGCTCCTGCACCTTGAGGAGGGGCTTCCGGAACCTGACCTCGTCCTACTGCTCGACGCCTCTCCGACGAAACTGGTCCCAAGGCGGGGCGACCGGAAAGACACCTACGAGCGGAACATCAGCCTTCAACAGAAGGTCCGTGGTACATACCTAGATCTGGCGAAGCGGTTCGGGTGGAGCATCGTCGACGCAAACGGGGGAATCGAGGAGACCAGCCGGGCAGTGGTCTCCGCGGTGTCCAAGTCGCTGGGAGCCAGGCTCTCGGCGAAGTAGCTGCAACGAAACCGTTTAAGACATACCCAGGCGCGCTTGAACCAATCGTGACGCTAACCCCCGTCGCCGAAATCAGAGACCCAGTCCACGGATACATCAAGATAACCGAAGCGGAGCGGGACGTGATCGACACCCCGTTTGTACAGCGGCTCAGGAGAATCCACCAGCTGGCAGGCGCCTACCTGGTCTACCCGGGGGCCGTCCACACCCGTTTCGATCATGTCACAGGTGCCATGCACGTCGCAGGGGAGATAGCAGACGCCCTCTCGCTGTGGATCGACCTCTCCCCCGACGCAATCCAAGAAATCAGACTTGCCGCCCTTCTGCACGACGTCGGTCACGGTCCGTTTTCTCACACATTCGAGGAGGTCCTCGCCGACAAGACTACGACCACCCACGAGGACATTTCGCAGCGGATCATCGCCGAGACGTCGATCCACGATGTGCTGAACAGCCACGGGTTTTCTGCAAGGAAGATATCCTCCTTCGCGATTGGGAAACAATCGTCCAAGCCGCCTTTCATGAACGAAATCATCGCCGGCGGGCTGAGCGCCGACATAATGGACTACCTTCTGCGAGACTCCTACTTCACAGGAGTGGAGTATGGGAAGGTCGACGTGCAGCGCGTAATCGATTCACTTCGCGTGGCTGACAAGCACCTTGCCATCGACAACGCGGCGCTCTACGCCTTCGAGGCCCTGCTCCTTGCTAGGTATGAGATGTTCAAGGCCGTGTACTTCCACAGGACAGTCAGGGCTGCCGAGCTGATGCTCGTCAACTCCATGAAGCTGGCAGAGGAGGCGCTTCATCTGACCGACCTTTCCGACATCGACGACTACTTGGAGATGACGGACGAAAGGATTCTCCATGACCTCGTCTCCCTCGAGCCGGCCAACCCGGACCAGAAGGAGGCCAAGCAGCTCGCGGTAAGCTTCAGGGACAGGCACCTCGTGAAGTGCGTTTTCGAGCAACTCGTCCAGAGACGGGACAGGGTTGTGGAACAACTCTTCGAGCGGAGCCGCATGAGAGACCAGGTCGTCCTCGACATCGCCGAGAAGGCGAAAGTAGACACGAAGCACATCTACCTCGACGTCCCCACGACTCCGTCAGTGCCCTACACCTCGGCTAGGCAGGCGCTCACTTCAATCAAGGTCGTCTATGGGGAGGGGAAGAGCTCTGCACACAAGAACGTACCCCTGAGCGAGTTGCCGCTCGTCGGGTCGATAGCCGGATTCATGGACATCCTGAGAATCTACACGACGGCCGAGCACAGGACCGCCGTTGAAAGGGCCACAGCCCACCTGTTCTCCGACAGCGGCTACATGACGAAGATATCCGTCTGAGAAGTTCCGGCCTAAGAAGGAAGCTGGTCGTAAAATACTCTCCGCACGTCCCAATACGTGGCCATAGACGAGAGGTTCGCCTACGAGGCCTTCCGCCCGGGACAGAAGGAGCTCGCCCAGCGGGTCCACGACGCGTGCCTCGACGGTGGGGTCTTGATAGCCGAGGCCATGAGCGGGTTCGGCAAGACGGCCGCAGTCCTGGCGGGGGCACTCTCCGCAGCCGAGGAGATTGGATGCAAGCTGGTCTACACCTGTCGTACGAAACGGCAGATCAGCAGGGTCGTGGAGGAGGTATCCAGGCTCCAGGAGAAGCACCCGTTCAAGGCCGTCCCCATGCTGTCGAAGTTCGACTACTGCCTGCTCAGGCGCCAGAGGGCGGTCCCACAGGAGTCGTTCGGTTGGTACTGCGCCTTCAACGTGAGCAACAACCTCTGCTCCTACTTCCTCAACGTCCCCCTGACAGAGGAGTTTGACCGTCTGGTCGAGGACGTCCTGACGAAGACCCCCCACCACGCCGAACTCCTCAGGAGGTCCGAAACCGCCTACGTTTGCCCCTACGAAGTTGCCAGGCTGGCGATGGCGCAGGCCGCCGTTGTCGTGGTCCCCTACCAGTACGCCTTCGACCCGAAGGCGACGCCCGTCCTCTTCGACCGTAACTCGGTGGAACGCAGGAACACCATACTCGTCGCGGACGAGGCGCACAACCTGAGAGACTTCTTCAGAGGGCTCAACTCGTCCACCCTCACGCTAGACCAGGTCCGGGGGGCAGCCCGGGAGGCGGAGGCGATGCTTATGGACGAGGCGGCGTCCTCCCTCGCTGCCCTCCTCCGCACCCTGGAAGGATTGATGGCAGAACACGGGGGGTGGATGCTCGACCGGTCGTCGGTACTCGACAGGTTCAGGGCCGACCACGACGCGGCCTGGCTCCAGAATCTCGCATTCGAGCTCAGCGCGAGCTCCGGGGCCGCCTGGGGGTCTGTAATCTATGAACGGAAGCTTCCGTCGCTGATACTGCGGGTCGGCGAGTTCCTCGTGAGGCTGTCCTCTTCGAGCAGGTCTGTGCTCGTCAGATGGGAGAATACCCTGGGCCTCGTTGATCCAGACCCTGTGAGGGGCCTTGCGGAATACCTCGACCAGTTCAGGGGTTCCATCCTACTCTCCGCCACGGTCAACCCGTCAGCCGTGTTCGCTAGGTCGCTGGGCCTTGCGCCGGGCGAGGTGAAGACCTACGACGCCGCGTCCGGGCCGCTGGTCGTGGTGAGGACGGCAGTGGACACAGGGACTTCCACTAGATACAAGATGAGGACCCCAGAGATGTACTCCAAGATTGCAGAGAGGATAACGGCCGTAATCAACTCCACGAATTCGGGCGTCGGGGTCTTCGCCCCATCATACTCTGTCCTGGAGGCAATCTACGGCATGGTCGCAAACCGGATCAACGACAGGCACATGGTATCAGAAGCGCCGGGCCTTTCGAGCGACCAGGCGGAAGAGGTCTTCGACTCGTTCAGGTCCGCGGACGACTCGGTCCTCTTCGCCGTGCAGGGAGGGCGTTTCTCCGAGGGCGAGGATTTCGACGGCGGAGCCATGGGGTCGGTCGTCGTGGTGGGGCTGGCCCTCCCGCCGCCTTCACCGATGATGTACGCCGAGTACGCGTGCCTGAAGAGGGGAGGGGAGCAGGACTCCTACCTGATGCTCTCGCGCCTCCCCGCACTCCGAAGGGCGTTCCAGGCCGCGGGGCGGCATGTAAGGCGCCCTGGCAAGAGAGGGACGGTGTTCTTCTTCGACGAGAGGTTCGGTTCGCAGGCAGCAAGGGAGCTTATGCCTTCGTGGCTCAGGAGCAACATCACTGTGGGCGACATGACACCAGGACTCATCGTAGAATTCAATCACGAGTTCTGGTCTTCCCAGGGCTGACCACCTCCCCCTTCCGAAAGGCGATTTTGGCAGCAGCCACCTGGTCCCGCTGGACCCCTTTCATCTTCGAGCTCCCGGTCGACGTCCCCGATTCATCCACCACTTCGATGGTCGCTGCAGGGACCTCCTTCCTGAGCCCGTCGACAAGCCTGGAAGCCATGGGCCCGTTCCCATTCCCCACCCTCACAAGCAGGCGGCTTGAGGGGAGCCCCCTGGCAAACGCTCCGACCCGAGAGCAGACTGCCGCAGCCGAGTCGAAGGTGCTGAATGCCAGCTTCGTCTGCCCGTAGAAGACCGCGAGGCCTGTCCTCTTTCCAGGGTCCACCCCGACCAGCACAACGTCCCCGTCCCCGGACAGCCGGGCCAAGACCTGGCCCTTGAAGATTCCTGGATTCTCGTCGAGCCCTTCAAGGGCGACCGCTCTCGAACCGAACTGCCCTGCTTCGTCGGCCGTGGTGAGGATGAGGTCGCACTCCAGGGCCGAGCCAGGGAGGGCGCTCGAGAACGGGAGATCCGCCCTCCTCAGCCTTGAGACGAGAGCGTAGTACGCCCTGGCCTTCGCCGTGGCCACGCAGATGCGGTTCACTTGAAATATCGAGGGGCAGACACCCGGGCTGGCCTAATGAGCTTTAGCAGACGCGAGGCCCAGTCATTCTTTGCTCCTCTGAGGGGAAGGACGGCTACCTTCCTAGTTGACGACAGGGAAACGAACTTGGAGTTCGCGCGTACCGTCATCAGCCTTCTGGCGCAAACCTCAGACTCAGTGCAGATATTCGATTTGGACGCCTTCTACTCCTCAAACGCGGACCGGATCTTCGGGCGCCTCGATTCGGCGGCGGCGACCATCAATGTCCCGGAGCCCGGCGCGGACATCGAGTCGGAGTTCGCCAGAACGTTCGGGGGAAACCAAGGCGTTGTTATCATAGACAGCCTGAACAGCTTCTACCACCTCATCTCTCAGGAGGACGGGAGCTCGCGCAGCAGGAAGCTGAACTTCGCAGTCGCGAGCCTTTCATACCTCGCGAAGACGAACGCCAAGGCCGTCATCCTCTCCATGTACAGGCGCGAAGGGTTCGCGCGGTGGGGCACGGGGAGGTCAATCTCGGGCCTCTCTGACATCACGGCATCGGTGACCGCAAGAAGTCAGGAGTTGGTCCTCAGGGTCGAGCGCGGCCCCGGCTGGGAGGGCGGGGGCTTCTCTACCCGAATCCCTTCAGGATAGCCATGTCGATGCCCGTGAACACGGACACCACGAGGAGCAGGAGCGCAAGCCCGAGGTAAAGGTTGACGGTCCTGGAGCGTACCGTCTGCCTGCCGCTCTGGTAGACCAGATAGATTCCCGCGCCGCCGACTATTATCACGAAGGCGTCGACTATGGCCTCGGGGATCGTCATGTTGCTGGCGCCCGGGTATGGGATGTAGCTCTGGGAGGGGACCAGGAAGAAGACTGCGTTCACGAAGCCAGCCATAAGCGCGACGAGGAGGACGACGTACAGGGCCTGGATGAGGCCGCCCCCCCTTGTCAGCGACGAGACGAGGCCTAGCAGGGCGTCCTTCAACGCCCCAATCGTCTTCTTGTAAGCAGACCCAATGACTGTTCTTANNTGCGTTTAACATTATCCAAGTAGTCCTTCCATTCAATTCCTCCATAGGCTTTCGTCCAGAGAGGATAGGCGGCCAGGACCTTCTCCTTGGCTTCGGCGTGGTAGCGGCAGAGCTCGGCTGCGGACTCCCTCCCACAGATGAGACACTTCATGGCTTCCCCTTCCCCGGGCATCTAGGGTTGACGCAGAGCCTCCATGGGCGTCGCCCTCCTACGACGTAGATGACGGGCCAGGAGCAGCGCTCGCAGGGCCTCGAAGCGGTCCTGATGATGCCTTTCTGGGGGAGCGGGGCCGACGCTCGACACCCGGTCGAGTAGTTGGAGCACCCGACGAACCTCTTCTTGGTCGTCTTGGACCTGACGACCCGAAGGTCTCCAGTCCTGCAGACGGGGCACTTCCCAAGGACCAACGACTTGGCCACCGTCGCCGTCAGCGCAGAACCAATCTCACGTCCGACCGCCTCCTCGTTGGCGCCAAGCTCAGCGAGCTGACCGGCGATGGATCTCACGGTCCCCCGCAGAAGCTCCGCCTCTCCCCCGCCCCCTCCTTCGACCGCCTCGAGCTTGCCCTCGATTTCACGGGTGAGCCCTGTGCTCATGATCGAAGGAGCATACCTAGCCATGGTCTCGACGACTGACAGCCCTAGGTCTGTCGCCTCCATGCTCTCCCCTGAGACATATCCCCTCCCGACCAGGGTGGCGATGATGTCGGCGCGGGTGGCCTTGGTACCAATCCCTTCTCTCTCCATCTTCTCGAGGAGGCTGCTCTGGTTGTACCTGGGGGGCCGCTGCTCGAAATTCTCTTCGACCGTCACGTCGACGACCCGGAGCCTTTCCCCCTCGGAGATAGGCGGGAGCTCCACATCCTTGTATCCGGCGAACCTGCCGTAGTACTTCATCCAGCCGGGAAAGACCGTCCTTCCCCCTGCCAGCTTGAACTCGTGCCCGTCGACGGCCAGGGTGGCCTCTGCCAGCTCCCTGCGAGCCGAGGGCCCGAAGGCGGCAAGGAACCTCCTGACGACCAGATCGAACACGGCCGACTCGGAGGCGTCCAGGGGGCGCCTGGGCTTCTCACCGGTGGGATGGATGGCGGGATGGGCGGCGTCGGACTTCGGGCCCTGGACCGGCTTCGGCTCTGTCCTTAGGAGCTCGTTGGAGTCCGCGGAATACTCCTGGATCCTGCCAAGGCCCTGGATTATCCCCCTGTAGTTGATAGACGACGGAAGCTTCTGGCTCCCGGTCCGGGGGTATGAAATGAGCGCTCCGAGGTAGAGCCTCTCAGCTATCTGGAGGGTCCGGCCGGGGGTGTACCTGAACACCCGGTAGGCCTCCTTCTGGAGGTCTCCTATGTTGAACGGGACCGGAGGTCCGACCTGGACTAGGCTTCTGCGTACCGCAGCCGCGACGGCCTCCCTTCCCATGCACTCCTCCCTGATTTCCTCCGCCAGAGCCTTCGTCTCGACCCTTTCTCTCGCGTACGCAGCCGTGAACCTCCTGCCGTCTCTCTCGAAAGTCCCCAGTGCCTTCCAGTATGGGGCGGGCACGAACTCCCTGATCTCCTGCTCCCTCTCCACCAGAAACCCGAGGGTCGGTCCCTGAACCCTCCCGACGCTGACCGTCCTGTACCTGCGCCCAGAGCCGAGCGCCGACTGGGAAAGCGCCCGGGAGAGGTTCACCCCCCACACGAAATCAATGGTGTGCCTGGCCCTGCCAGCCCGGGCGAGCCCTTCACCTGCCTGAGGCCTGAGGTCGTCGAAGGCCTTCACCAGGTCCTCTTGCGTAAGCGTTGAGAAGGTGGCCCTCATCGCGCCTTTCTCCTTCCCTCCGCACGCGTACCTCAGCAAGTTGTACCCGATGGTCTCACCTTCGACGTCGAAGTCGCAGGCGTTGACGAACTTCGACGCCCCAGCAGCGAGCTTCCTGACCGCCGAAACCCGCCTTGCAGCTCCTGTGCTGTCCTCGTCCAGGAGGTCCGAAGAGTACCACTCCACGTCGAAGACAGGGTAGACCGTCCTCTCCCCAGAGGGGTCAGACACGCCGTACAGGTGACCCAGGGCCGCGCAGACGACGAATTCCTCCCCCCTCCTGCTGAACCTGAACACAGTTGTCCCTTCGACCTGCTCGCTCCGCGACGCGCCTCCGGAAAGGGCGTCGGAGACCCTCCTGGCTGCGTCGGGCTTCTCGCAGATTACAAGAGTGTATCCGCTGTCCATCTAGGAACTCCCCGGCGTACCAACGAGAACTTCAGCCTATCTCAGGAAAACGACCCGTCTATCTTCCTTACTTCGACCTCGAACTTCGCTGGCGAGAGCTTCATTCCGCACTTTCTGCACTTGTAGTCGGCTGCCTTCAGGACGTCCCCCGGGGACCTGAGGTCGAACCCGGAGTAGAGCGGTGTCCCGCACGATGAGCAGACGATTTCGTAGGTCAACGCCCGCGCCGCCCGGTTGCCGGCATTTAGCAGTATGCCGCGCCTACGCCGCGGTGCCGGAGTACCCGAGGCTTCGCATGTAGACGCACTCACCCATCGGTATCGAGAACCGCCTGCCGCCGTATTCCGTGCTCTTCAGGAGCGCCCTGCTCAACCCCCTTACAAGCACGACGGGCGTCGCTTCGTCCGACTCCCCCATCAGAATCTCAGCGGCCGAGCTCAGGTCGTCGGCGACGCTCTGCGAAGTGACCTTCAGCACGTTGCCGAAGAGATCCTTCCTTCCGCGCATGTCGAGCACCGCTTCAATTCCGGACGAGGCCACAGCCACCCCTGTCGTTCCCCTCCTCGTCGGCGATAGCCGACTGTCGCAAATCACGACCCCTACGGAGACTCCCCGGCCGAACCTGAGCGCCTCTCGTATCCTCCAAGCGGAGAGCTCAGGTCTCCTGGGGTAGAGGACCACCGTTCCATGCTTCACGTTCGACTTGTCTATGCCGGCGTTCGGGGTCAGGAGCCCGTCCTCGCTGGCAAGGATGAATCCGGGAATCCCACCGACTATCTCGTCCGACTCCCGGACGACCAGCTCGCACAGCCTCTCGTCCATCCTCATCCCTGCCGCCAGCTTCTTCGCCTTCTGGCCTGCCTTCACAGAACTGAGCTTCACCACCCTCCCCTCTGAGACAGCGACGAACTTGCTCGAAATCACGAGGACGTCCCCGTCCCTCAGGCGCCCGCCTACTCTCTCATCGATAAGGGAAACGAGGTCGAACTTCGAGCTCCTAGGTCGGACTGACACAGGCGTCAGCGTGAGCAACGAGTCGAGTGGGCTGTGGCTCTCTTAAATAGAGTCGGGAGGCGCGGCCCAACATGCTCAGGACGACTCCGCTTTTCGGATATCATTCGAAGCGGGCCAAGCTGACCGAGTTTGCCGGGTATGAAATGCCGCTCTGGTACACAACGACCACGGACGAGCACATGGCCGTCAGAAATGGCTCCGGAATCTTCGACGTCTCCCACATGGGTAGGTTCATGTTCGTAGGAAGCAAGGCGGGACCGTTCCTAGAGGGGCTGGTGCCTACCAACGTCCAGTCGCAACCTCCGGGAAAGGCGTTCTACACCCTTCTGCTCAACGCCAAAGGCGGAATCATCGATGACCTCATCATCGAGAAGCTGTCCGACGACAGGTACATGGTGGTGGTGAACGCGGCCAACGCCAAGACCGACATGCAGCACATGGTTGCCCTTGCGCCTGAGGGTTTCGAGATCAGCGACCTGACCTCCGGTTCGGCCATGGTGGCGGTCCAGGGCCCGAAGGCTGCCGACTCTCTCCAGCCTCTGACGGAACTGGATTTGGCTCAGCTGAAGCGCTTCCGTTGCGCTGAGACCAGAGTGGGAGGGGAGGACGGGCTAGTGTCAAGGACGGGCTACACCGGCGAAGACGGGTTCGAGGTGATAGTCTACGGCGCTTCGAACGAGCGCCCGGAGGGCGCCATGCGAATCTGGGAGAGGCTGGCTACATCGTCGACCCCATGCGGCCTCGGCGCCAGAGATTCGCTCAGGCTTGAAGCGGGTCTCCCCTTGCACGGCTCGGACATCGATTCGACCACCAACCCCTTCCAGTCCGAGCTGTCTTGGGTGATATCAGCTGGCAAGACGGGCTTCGTCGGCGACAGGGCTCTCGCGGAAGCGGCAGCCCGGAGCCCGGCCTCCATCCGGAGGGGCCTCGTCATGGACGCGGGCATCCCTAGACACGGCTTCGAGGTCGCCGGGGCTTCAGGCCCCGTCGGCGCTGTGACGAGCGGCGGATATTCGCCTATAATCAAGAAGGGAATTGCTCTCTGCCGCGTCAGCTACGACAGCTCAGCGTTGGGCACCAAGGTCAGCGTCAGCGTCAGGGACGCCGAGCAGGGGGC
>DAEE01000036.1:0-1173 GCA_002495205.1 Thaumarchaeota archaeon UBA183
GGTGCACCCCCCCACTATGACCCCCGCGCTCTTCAGCTTGAGGACCACCTTGGAGACTGCCGTGGACTTGCCTACGCCGGGAGAGCCTGTGACCAGCCAGATTCCCAAACGGCCGCCCACCGAGGCGGAGGTACATGAAGGTACCAGCCGCCCGGCGGGGAATCGTTTAACAGGTCTGAGCGCAACGTCGGGCGATACGCCTGTGAAGCTCGTCGAACACGTCGAGGGGAAGACAAGGCTGCTCGTCCCCGCGGTCAGCCTTGAGGTCAAGCCCCCACCGACGTCCCCGGTCTTCTTCAACCCGGCGGCGTCCCTCAACAGGGACGTCAGCGTCTGCGTGACTGCGGCATCCGACGGCAGCACCTTCTGCGACTCTATGGCAGGGGTCGGGGCGAGGGGACTCCGCATCGCCACCGAAGTGGGGAACGTAGAGCGTGTTACCCTGGTGGACTTCAACTCGGCGGCGCTGAAGCTGGCGAGGAGGGGCGCGACGCTCAACGGCGTGGCCCGAAAATGCGAGTTTGCAGAGTCTGAAACCTCCTCCTACCTCTACTCGAGGTACGGCAGGGACAGGAGGTTCGACTTCGTGGACGTCGACCCCTTCGGAACTCCTGTGGGGGAGCTCCAGGGGGCGATCAGCGCAACTTCGGACGGGGGCGTCCTATCCGTGACCGCCACGGACACGGCAGTGCTGTGCGGCGTCTACCCGAAGGTCGCGAGGAGGCGCTACGGCGCAACCCCGCTCAACAACCACTTCAGCCACGAGACTGCCATCAGGATGCTCGCCGGGGCCGTGGCGAGGACCGCGGCGTCGCTAGACGTCGGGGCAACCCCTGTCGCCGCCCACTCCACGAGGCACTACGTCAGGGTGTTCCTAAGGATCGAGGCTGGCGCGACAGCGGCAGACTCCGCTCTGACCAGCCTGGGGCACCTCTCCTGGTGCCCCTCCTGCGGGCACACCGCACTCTCTGATGGGCGCGGTGTCCTGTGCGGAAGGTGCGGCAAGAAGGCGAGGCTGGCCGGCCCGCTCTGGGTCGGGCCCCTCACAGACACGGACCTGCTGAAGAAGGGCAGGAGGGCGGCGGGCGAAAGGGGCCTGCCGGAAGCCTCGGAGACCTTCTCCTCGCTGCTCGGCATGGACGCCTTCCCGCCCTGGAGCTTCAGCATCGACGA
>DAEE01000036.1:1314-19790 GCA_002495205.1 Thaumarchaeota archaeon UBA183
GTAGTACAGCTCCGAGCTGGCGGTCCTGCTCGCAGCGGGCTTCACCACCCGCACGGATTCGAACATCCTGCGAAAGTTGTCTCTGACCTCCTGAGACCGCTCCCCCTCGAAGAGCTTGCAGAAGACGCTCCCCTTCTCGTCCAGCAGCTCCCGGGAGAGCTCTAGGACCCTGAGCGTGAGGTCCACCTGCCTTGTCTGGTCGAGCTCCCACACGCCGGACACCGCAGGCGAAAGGTCGGACAGGACCACGTCGGCGGGGCCCCTCAGGGCCTCTCTGACCTTGGCGACCACTGCCTGGTCGTGGACGTCCATCTTGATTGCCAGGAGGTTCGCCCCCTTCAATCTGATGGGGCTAAGGTCGACGCCGACCACCCTGCCCCCCGGCCCGACCAGCTCTGAAACGACCTGGAGCCACCCGCCTGGCGCAGCGCCGAAGTCGACCACCTTCCCCCCCTCCCGGATGAAGCCGTACCTCTCGTTGGCCTCGATCAGCTTGAAGGCGGCCCTGCTCTTGTACCCCTGCTCCCTTGCGAGGCGCCTGTAGAGGTCCTTCCTCGCCTCGTGCAGCCTCATTCTCTGGTGAGCCCTGGAGGGTTGAAGTGCGCAGGGAGGAGTGCCCCTGCGGTGCCGTCGTCCGAGAACCCGTCCAGTCCCCGCCTGAGGACCTTCATCCTCGGGTTGAACTCCACCATCACCTGCCTGCAGGCGCCGCAGGGCTTGGTGAAATCCTCCGACTTGCCGACTATCGCTATGGCGACGATGTCCCTCTTCCCTTCGGACACCGCCTTGAAGATGGCCGTCCTTTCGGCGCAGCAGGCCAGGCCGTAGGANNGCCCCTATCTTCACCCCCGAGTAGGGCGAGTAGGCGCGGAGGCGCGCCTTCTTCGCCGCTTCGACTACGGAACTGAGCCCTCGCTTGCCAGCCAAGCTCCAGGAACTACCTCGCAGGCACGGCGCTCGGGCCTTCCATTTGGGCCCTGGCGGCCCTGGATTCCTCTATGACCCAGGGCCCCAGCCACGGGCAGATGTAGGGGCTCACCTCGCCTTCAACGGAACACTTCGACTCGTACTGGCAGATGATGCAGGGCGCCTTTTCTATGGACGCCATGTCGGTGGGGAACCTGAGGGGCGTCAGCTTGTAGGTCCACCTCCCCTCCTCCAGGACCTTTACCCTCCCGATCAGTCCGCGCCTCTCCAGCCGGATGGCAAGCCTTGACCCGTCCCTGCTCGTCAGCCCCAGCTCCTTCCAGATCTCGCTCTGCAGGACCCCGTCCCGTCCCCGCTCCACCACGAGTTTGTACACCCTGGACGTCAGGTCGACCAGCTCCTCCTCTGTCCTTTCGACGGGCTGCGGCGGCTCCGCCGGCTTCTTCGGCGGGCGCTGCTGCTTCCTCGCCGCCTTCTGCTTCTGCTTCGCTGGCGCCTTCTTTGGTCTCTTCATTTCGTTGGCATGAACTCCTGTCTTATCACGAAGTTGTCGAGGATCTCCCTGCACCTGTTCCGGACCGTCACCTCTGTGACCTCTGCGAACTCTGCCACCTCCCGCTGCGGGAGGTGCTCCCCGACCATGACGGAGGAGAGGTAGACGTAGGCGGCCGCGAGCCCTGCCGGGGCCTTGCCGCTCGAAATCTTCGAGTCGCTCGTCCTCCTGGACAGGGAGAGCGCGAGGTGCTCCACCCTCGGGTCGATCTTCGCCATGTTGACTAGCTTCGAGATGTACTTCTCCACGGACGGGGGCGGGACGTACTCCTTCTCCACCTCCTTCAATACCAGCCTGAAGTAGCGGGCCACGCTCCCCTTCTCCATCCCAGCAGCCCTGGCGACCTCCTTCAGCGTCCTGGACACACCGCACTTCCTGCAGGCGAGGTAGACGGTGGCGGCCGTCATGCCGAGGATAGACTTGCTCTTCGCGACCTTCATCTTGGCCGACGTCCTGTAGATCTGGGCGGCTGTCTCGGCGACGTTGTCCGGAAGGTTGAGCGCCTCGCAGAGCTCAGAGATCTTCGAAAGGACGTTGGAGAGGCCCCTCTCNNCTGCCACTTCCTCATCTTCTCCACTGTCGCCCTCATGGCAGGGTCGAGGTACTTGCCGTGGGAGTCGCGCATCGTCCTGCTGATCTCTGTCGAGAGGCCGAAGTCGTGCAGCGCCAGCGTCGTCGGGGAGCCGACCCTGACCCTCTTGTTCTTCTCCTCCAGGTCCATGGCCTTCCACTCGGGCCCCGAGTCGGCCGGAGCCAGGGTCACGTAGCCGCAGGTGGGGCACACCTGCTCCCCCTTCTCGGAGTCGCCTATGAGGCGGTTGCCGCAGACCGGGCAGGACGTCCTGAAGCCGTCGTCCCTGCTGGTGTTCCAGAGGCTCATTCCATCCTACGCCTCCACGAAGGCCGGGTCCCCGGCCTTCCCGAGCCTGCTGCTGACAACAGCCACGGATGCGTAGGGTGCCTTGACCGGGCCTATGAGCTCCACCACCTTGCCCAGCTTCTTCCTGTTCTCGTCGAAGAGGAATGCGCCGGGCCTAACCTCCCTGGAAAGCTTCACGATCAGCCGGCCGCTCTTCGCCTGGTGCTCGAGGATGCCGACTTGAAACAAGAAACGCTGATGCCTTTCATCCTGCCTTTAAACCTTCGCGGGTTTTCTGTCATTTTTTCCGGCCGGGCTGGCCCTGGGGCTGCCTTTTTGCGGCAAGGCCCCGGACCACCGAGAGTTCCCGGGCGATTTTTATCAGCAGAGCCTGCTTTGGCCCCGACTTAATCACAGAGACGTAGCCCGACTCCTTTGACGGACGAGAGGGGTAGCGCGCAGCCTGCGGCTGGGGCTGCAGGTTCAGCCTCCGGCAGGCTTCGCCGAGCTCTGCCAGCAAGGGGGCCCGCGTAGCCGAGCTCAGGGGGACCCTGCGCCCATCGCGGCGCTTCAGCTCGGAGTCGAAGTACTCTAACCAGAATACGTGCCTTTCGTAGTCCTTCATTTCTTGGAGGTCAGCACTGCGTTGACCACGCCGTCCGCAGTCGGCCGAGACGTCACGACCGCCTCCCCAGCCTCTGTTTCAAGGATCGCACCCTTCGTGATCACACCTCTCCTCTCGTAGTCCCTGTTCGCCGGGCTGCTCTTCACCCTGACTATCTTCGATTTGCTCGCCTTTCCGGAGCCGTCGGTCACGTTGGCGAAGTCCGCAGTTATCGCGCCAGAGGTGACGTGCCCTCCCCGCCTGCGGATGGCCCTGCGGGTGGCGGCCCCGACCACAGGCTCGATGGCGTAGCCGTCCTTCTCGTAGGCCCTCCTTCCTCTGTGGGGCTTGGCCCTCCCGCCTGTCGGACGCCTCTTGACGAGGTTCTCAATGGGTCGAGTCAAAGCGCGATACCTTTCGGAGCCGCCCTCTTCCGCCTGATGTTAAGCGTTTTGTCAGCGGAGCGTCAGCGTCCTGCTCTCCAGCTGCCTCTTCATTGTGGTCACGTCGGTGCTCAGGCCGAAGTACTCGGAAAACCTTGCGGTGGTCCTGTAGTTCTTGCTCCTCCCCTGCCTCTCGCCGACGACGAACCCCACGTCCTCCAGCTCCTTGAGGTGCTGGTACACAGTGGAGCTCCGCCTGAGGACCAGGTCGGCTGCGGAGATGGGCTGGAAGAAGGCTATGAACGAAAGGGTCCGGAGCGCCGCCCGCGAGAGGAGGGGCCTGGTGGCGAACTTCCTCGCGGTCTGGGTGTACTGCGACTTCAGCTGCATGGCGAACTTCGGCCCCGAGTATTCGACCACCTCCACGGCCTGCATGGCCCCGTTCACAGCCTTCGCCACTTCGCGCGCGATGGCCGTGGCCTTCCGCTCCGAGGCAGTCCCAGCCACGCGGGCTATCTCTTCCATGGAGAGGGGGCGCCCCGAGGCGTATAGGGCCGCCTCGACCTTCGCCAGTATCTCCCTGGGGATCGTATCCTTTGCGGGCTCACTCAAGTTGCCCCACCGACACCACCAGCGCGTCTTCGTCCGACTCCTCCTGGTTGATCACGACTTCGCCGTTGTTCGCAGCGAACAGGAGGATGATGAAGATGCGTGCGGCCTCGACGGGGCGGAACCCTCTGACCAGCTCCGAAAGCAGCGCCTTCCCGGTCGTCCGGAGCCTCTCGACGAGTATCTTCCTGTACTCGGAGAGCATCACCTCAACGGGGATGACATACTCGCCTATGTCAGGAGGGGGCAGCTCCTCGGGCCCGAGGAGGTTCTGGCCCCGGCCCCCCTCCTCTTCGATCACTATCTCCTGGAGTATCCTCCCCAGCTCGTCGAAGAGCTCGTCTATGTTGGTGGAGTAGATCTCGTACCTGAAGGGCATGATGATGAACTGGGGCGGCTGGGTGTTGTCGAGCAGCCTGTTCTGCATCCTAAGCCTCTCGAATAGGAACAGGGACTCGACCTTCAGCCTGTAGATGGTAGCCGAGGAGAGGGCGGCTGTCCCCGCAGCCCTCATGTCGATGAGCTCCGTCTGGGATATGGCCTTCAGAAACATCTCCAGCAGCTCGGTGAGGTTAATCTCCCAGGGGCTCTTCCGCTTCGCCAGGGACGGGTCGATGAGGACGTTGAGCGGGGGCCTGCCCAGGAGCGCGGAGCTAGGCACGGCGGGGCACCTCTGCAGGCTTGTAGTGGACGACACGCGACATCCCTCCTGTCGAATAGACGCCGTAGGTCATGTCGCTCTCCGCCACGAAGACATCCCTGAGGGTGATGGCAATGATCTGGGCCTCGGATGACTTCTCCTTCAGGAACCGGGCCAGGCTCGTCGAGTTGACTGCATCCAGCGCTGCGTCGATCTCGTCGAAGAGGTAGAATGGGTGCTGCTGCACGGCCTGCATCGCGAGTATCAGGGATACGCCCGTGACGGCCCTCTGGCCCCCGCTGTGCTGGGAGGACTCGCGAAGGCCGTTGCCGAAGTCGGCCCTGAGGATGATCCCTCCGCTGAAGATCTCGTCGGGGCTCTCCAGCTCCAAAAGCGCCTCGCCGCCTGTCAGCTTCAGGAATATGGCGCTGAACTCTGCCCCGACCCTGTCGAAGGCGGCCATGAACACCTTCCTCTTCTCGGCCTCAACGCTTTCGATGAACCTGATTATGGAATTCCGCTCGGCCTCGAGCTCGTTGTGCCTGACCGAGAGGCTCTTGTAGCTCACGTACATCTCCGTGTACTGTCTGTCTGCGCCTCTGTTGACCGACCCGATGGCCTGCTGGTACTCGGCCTGGAGTTCGCCGAGCAGGGCTTCGCTCGTCTCGAAGTACGCCAGCTCCTCCTGGTACCCGAGCATCCTTAGGTACCCCAGGGCCTCCTCCACCTTCTCCTGGGTGGTCTGGGCCTGCCCCGACAGAGCGAACAGGTCCTTCTGGTTCCCCGCTATGGACCTGGAGACTGCGTCCCTCTCCTCCTTGAGTCTCCTGGCCTTGCTGTCGAACTCGTCCAGCACAGGCTGGCTCCTCTTGGAGGACTCCATCAGCTTGGCTATCTGCTCCTCCAGTGAGCGCTTCTGGTCCGAGAGCTCCTTTGCCCTGCGCGGGGTCTCCCTCACAAACTGCTTGTTGGACTGGAGGTCCTCGTTGGCGTTCGCCAGGTCCAGTTGGTTGTCCTCCAGCGCCCGGAGAAGGACGTTCTCGAGGTTAGCCCGCTCGCGGGCCAGGCTGAGGTTCAGGTCCTGTATCCTGTTCCTTATGGCGTCGATGTCCCCTGAAAGGGACGTCTTGGCGGCGTCCAGGTCTGCGAGCATGGCATCAAGCCCCAGGGACTGGGTGTCTGCGACCACCTGCCGCAGTGAGGCTGTCCCCCTGGCTATGCCGTCCTTCCTTTCGAGGCTGACCTTCAGCCTCTCGTCCAGCTTGGCCACCACCGCCGCCTGCTTCTGGTACTGGGAGTCGATGCTCCTGAAGAGGCGCCTCTGCTGTGTGATCCAGGCCCTGATGGTCGTGGCCTGGGCCCTCAGGGTGCTGGTGGTGACTATCTTCTTGACCCTCTCCTTCATTATGGCCCGGGAGTCGTCCTCCATCTCCTCGAGCTCCGCCTTCCTCCTGTCGATGGCTCCCTTGAGGGCGCCCACCGCGTCTTCGACCTCGCTGATTCCTTCGATGTTCTCAAGCCCCTCCATCAGATTGACGACCAGCTCCTGGTACCCGTAGCTGAAGGCGCGCCCCCCGGTCTCGAAGGTCTCACCGTCGACGGTCACGGCCCTCACCCCCTCCGAGGCGAGGATGTACCCGATGGCCTCGGTCTCGACCAGGACCGTGTCCCCTGCGAGGAAGTTGATGAGCCCTTCGAACTCCTCTTCGCACTTTATGGTCTCCGATAGCGGGCCAAGGACCCCCGCCGAGCGGTCCACGTCCAAGGCCTTCACGGACTCGACTTCGCTGAGCGGGATGACAGAGAAGCTCCTTGCCTTCAGGGACTTCGCGGCCTTGATGAGCTGGGTCATGGCCTTCAGGTCCTGGACTATGAACGCGCCCATCCACTTCCCCATGATGGAGTTGACCGCCTTCGAGTACTGCTGCGGGAACTTCACGAGCTGGCCCAGGCGGCCCACGTACCCCGGCACCCCTCCCTCGTCGCAGAACTCCTGCAGCTTGAGCTGGCCGCTCCGCTCGCCTGCCAGGCTCTCCGACATGTGCTTGAAGGCCTCCTCGCGCGACACCTCTGCAGAGGCCTTCTCCAGGATCTTGGAGGCAGAGGTTATGGAGGAGAGCAGTTTCTCCCTGCCCTTCTCGACACCAGAGAGGTTGTCGTCGATGGAGTTCAGCTCCTTTGTTGCGGTCTCGTAGAGCGCGAACAGGCCCTCTGTGCTCGCCTCCAGCTTCGACAGCGAGGCGGAGTAGGTGTCCACCCTCAGCTTGAGTTCCTCCAGCCTCTTCCTCTCGGCCCCGAGGCTCGCGGTCGTCGCATTGATTGTCAGGTCGATCTGCTGCATCTTCTGGCCCAGGTCGGCCAGCTTGACCTGCACCCTGGCGTTCTGCTTCCCTTTCTGGTCGATGGTCCTGCGGAGCTCCTCCCCCGCCCTGAAGAACTCCTTCAGGCGCTGGGCCAGCTCGGCGTGCTTGGCGTCGAGCTTGTCTATCTCGGCGGAGAGCTGCCTGACGTTGGAGTTTGCTGTGTTGACCTCCTTCTGCTTCTCGGAGACGACCTGCTTCAGCTGGGGGACCGTCTCCCCCTCGAGCACTGCGACGTTCGTCTCGGCCTCCTTCATGTCCGACTCCAGGGACTCGAGCTCGTTCCTCACGTCTGCGAGCTGGAACTGGAGGTCGACATGGCTGGCACCTCCGCCCTGGATGACGTCTACAATGAAGCGCGTCTTCTCGTTCTCGACCTGGCCGATGCGGTTCTCGAGCTCAACAAGCCTCGCGCCCTGGTCGCTGATCTTCCCGTTGAGCTCCTGCTCCTGGGATCGTAGCACAGCAAGCTTGTCCTTCAGGTCCCCGATTCTCTTGGACGTCATTACCGCCTGGAGCCAGTTGATCTGGGACTCGAGCAGGTTGAACCTCATCATGTCTGTGCGCTGGGAGTCGAGGGACTCCAGGGTGCTCCGCATCTCCCCGATGCGCGCCATGGCGACCTCCAGCCTCTGGTCCGCCTGGCCCAGCTGCCTCTGGGCCTCGGACTTCCTCTCGTCGAACTTCGCGATGCCGACTACGGTTTCGATAAGCCTCCTCTTCTCCTCTGGGGTGAGGTCAGCCATCCTCGTCCCCGCGCCCTGGGCGACGATGTTGAAGCCCCCAGGCGCGAGCCCCGCGAGGTCTATGATGTCTGTGAGCGCGCCCCTCGCCGTCTTCCTCCCGTTGATGTAGTAGACGTTGTCCCCGTCCTCTCTGAGCTCCCTGGTCACTGTCACCAGGTCCGAATCAACAGGGATGGCCCTGTCCGAGTTGTCGAACTGCACAGTGACCCTGCATGTCGAGGGCTTGCCTCCGCCGTTGGAGTCCTCCGACTTCGGGGTGTAGATCAGGCCCGAAAGCCTGTTGTTCGCTGCCCTTAGCGCCCTGGGAGAGTTCTCCCCGATGGCGAAGGAGATCGCGTCTGCGAGATTCGACTTGCCGCTGCCGTTGGGGCCGGTGATTACGGTGAACCCTCTTTCGAAGTTGACGACCACAGTCCGGGGGCCCGCGGACTTGAAGCCGCGCATCTCCAGCCGTTTGATATACGTCACAGAACGATTTGCCCCGATGATAGACACGGCAGAGAATGGATATAAGCGCTTGGTTTTCTGAGCCTAGAAGTTGACAGTTTACGCCAACAGGCGCAAAAGGCTGCTTTCCCTGGCAAAGGGGAAACAGGTCGTCGCGGNNTAGTCCATCCGGACAAAACGGTGGTCGTAACGTTCCCCCTGGAGGCAGACAGGGCGGGGGAGCTGTGCCAGGAGGCCGAGATCGTGGTCGTGAAGAAGCGGAAGGACCTCATGAAAGAGGTGAAGCGGCAGCTGGAGAAGGGGAAGGTGGCGGTGGATGACGTGGAGGGGTTCAAGGGAGGGCGCTTCAAGTGGAACCCCCAGCTTTTCCTGGACGCGAGGCGGGTCAAGGACGAGTTGGAGCTCGACCTGATCCGGAAGGCGTGCGCCGGGACAGACAAGACCTACGAGGCGCTAGAGAAGGTGATGAAGCCTGGGAAGACGGAGTGGCAGCTCGCCGCCGAGGTGATGAAGGTGGCAGTCGAGAACGGGATGACCCCGTCCAACTCCGACTCGTCCCTCGGCCCCGTCATAATCGCGTCTGGCCCGCACGGCGCCTATGGCCATTCGGAGCTGTCAGACCGCAAGATCAGGAGCGGGGACTTCGTGGTCGCCGACCTCTTCTTCAGGTACCAGGGGTACAACTCCGACGAGACGCGCACCTTCGCGGTGGGGACGGTGAGCTCCGAGATGAAGCGGCACTACGAGGTGGTCCGGGAGGCACAGGCGGCCGCTCTGGACGCCGCGAGGGAGGGGACCGCCTGCGGAGACGTGAACGACGCCGCCGTGGACGTCCTAAGGAAGAACCGCATGGACAAGCTCCTCAACCACAGCATCGGCCACGGCGTCGGGATCGACATCCACGAGATGCCGGGGATCTTCAAGGGGAACAGGGTGAGGCTGCTCAGGAACGACGTGATAACCGACGAGCCGGGGGTCTACCTGGTGGGGAAGTTCGGGGTCCGGATAGAGGATACCTTGGTCGTCGGGAAGCGGGCCGAGGTGCTCACGAAGTTCACGAAGGACCTGGTGACAGTGGGCTAGGTCAGACGAAGCCCGCCCTTCTCGTTCCTATTTCGAACACATCCACCCTGACGTCCTTGCTGTAGCCAAGGAGTGCGGTCGCGACCCTGTCGGCGTCGTCGGGTCCGACCACGCTGTGGACTGCGTAGCCGATCATGTTCTGGCTGGCGTGTGTCGCACCGGCTGACTTCGCCAGCCTGATGAGCTTCTCTACCTCGACGGACTCGAGCCCAAGTCCATTCGAGAAGCGCTCCCCTTCGCTGGCAAGGGTCTCCAGGGTAGGGTCGGAGAGGAAGCTGAGAAGGGACTCGTGCCCGAGCCGGTTGATCCTTTCGGTCACGCTCCTCGAGGACAGCGCGTCCTTCTTGTTGAAGGGCGCGACGAAGGCAGTCACGATTCGGGTGCCGTCGGGGACATCGACGGTGACGAACCTCGCTCTGCCGGGCTCCCCGGAGACAGTGATTGCGCCTGCTCCGATTGCGTCGAATATCACCGAAACGGTCCCCAGACCCGTCTGCTCCAGGATTTCCGCCCTGTGGGCGAACAGCGCGATATCCGGCCTCGGGCGTTCGATACCCAGCGCGTGGGCCACGGCGTACACGGCGGAGGTCGCAGACGCGGCGCTGGCCCCGAACCCTGCGCCTATGGGGACCTGCACCTCCTGGACAAGGGATAGCCCGGCCTCGGCTCGGGAGCCCGAGAGAAGGAGCTTCACAGCCCTCCGTGTCGTCCTTGCGTCGTAGTCGGGATCGCCGTTGACGACAGTGGACAGAGTCTGATTCCCCCCTTTTAGGACGGTCGCCGCGGTCGTGCTGCCCTTCGAGAGGATGTACCCGCCTCCGGTCGCTCCCGCCGGCTTCGGAGAGTTGTAGCTGATTTCGAAGAAGTTTGTTATGGCTGCGGGCGCGAAGGCCCTGACTAGCCTAGTTGGCAGCAGGTTTCGCCTGCTGGCCCGTGCCTGCGATTACGCTGACCAAGGGGGCGAAGACCAGTACGAGCAGCGCCGTCACAGGAACGTAGAAGTCGAGTCCCGACCAGATGGCCGAGACGGAGGCGTAGTAGCCGTAGAGGAATATCGCGCCCAGCGCGAGGAATATGACCGCGAAGCCGAGAGAAATCACGGACTGCCTCCTCTGAGAGCCGGCAGACCACTGCGGATCAAACCTTACGATCTGGGAACGACCAAGGAGAGGCTTGGTCGCCCGTATCAGGACCGGCACCGCTATGATTATGGCGGGGATCGCGGTCATGTTCCAGAACACCGTGTACCCCAAGATCAGATTGAGAGAGGGGAAGGCGGCAAGCCCTGCCGCAGGCGCAAACACCAGAGAGGCGAACCTTACGACCATCACTGCAGCTATCAGGTTCCCCAGCGTGACGAAAGCGACAGTCGCGGCCACGAAGCCCGACCAAGTCCTATACTTCTTGACGAACCAACCGAAGAGCATGAAGGCCACGAAGTTCGCCGGGACCCCGGCGATCAGGCTGAGGGGCGCGTTCGTCACGCCCGCGGGGGCCACGAAGAGTACGTCTCCGACGAAAGTGCCTATGCCAGCCCCGACCGCGACCGGGACTGTTTCGGACACGACGGCGAGGAACGCTGGGAGGAATATCCCGACGAGCACTTGGCCGACAAGCCACGGCGTGGGGATGTACGCCGTAAGGCCTTTCCCGATGGTGTAGAGTATGGCCGTCACAGCAATTATCGCTGCGTTCGCGGAAGCCGAAGGCGCCAGCCATCCGCTGTCGGTCTTCACGACGCCTGGCATCCCGTGCTCCATATTTCAATATGGCCTATAAAATGCATAGAGTTGTATAGAGTCAGGAAGATGAAACAGGCCGCGCAATACCCAGCTTAAGTAGAACTCGTCATGTCCGCGGAGCCCCATTGAGAAGCCGGAGCCTCTGGGAGGCACTTCGCTCGACTGAACTGCTCGGCGTGATGCTCTTCGTCTTTGCGACCGGTCTCCCCCCATTCGACGACGCCACCGAGGTCGACCTGACCACCCACATGCTGCAGCACGTGCTTATCGTGTTCGCGGGCGTCATGATAGCCTACCCCCACCTGGGGAGGCGGTTGCTGAAGGAGGCACACGGAGCGTGGCTGCCCCGTGCCGCTCTGCTTGTGTCCATGGCGACCATCGTCTTCTGGCACCTTCCGGGCCCCTGGGACGACGCTGTGCTCAACCCGGAGGTGCACTTCCTTGAGCACTTCGCCTTCCTCGCAGTCGGGCTCCTCTGCGGCTCGTGGCTGCTGCTTCTCTCGGATTCAGGGAAGATAGGGGCGCTGGGGGCCGCCTTCTTCGGGCACATGGGGTACGCCGTGGCGCTGATCTCCCCCTGGGGGGTGCAGGTGTACGCGCTCTACCCCCTCCCCAATCAGGCGGTCCTCGGCTGGGTGCTCCTCCTGACTGGGCCGAGCCTGATCCTGGGGGTCGCCTACGTGATAGCCAGGAACCCGGCCTGGCTCGGCGGCCTGTCTGCCAAGGGGGCCACGGCGGAGAGGAGGACGACCTTCCTGAACAGGGCCAGGGTTCCCAGCTGGGTCGCGCCGCTCCTAAGCACCATCCTCGTGATCGCCCTCGTCGGGTACTTCGCAGCCACAGCCTACGCACTCGCGACCCCCCAGCAGGTGGCGGGGGGGACCGTCGTCTACATCTCGGAGACTCCGATCTCATGGCAGTACTCGCCCCAGCAGATCAAAGTCGTGCTGGGCGTCAACGCGACGGTGACCTGGGCCAGCCGTTCGATATCCTATGACACGGTGACTGACAGGGGCGGGGCTTTCAGTTCCGGTTCGATCCCTCCGGGGGGGACCTTCACCTACACCTTCACCGAGGCCGGGGTGTATCAATACTACTGCCAGTACCATCCCTGGATGACCGGGACCGTGACAGTCTTGCCAGAGTAGTCGGGGATTGCGCGCGCTGGAGCTTTCAGGGCCGTTGTGAATCCTCGGCGTCGTCCACGCTGATGAGTTCGCTGATGCCCTCGTAGTCCCTCTGGATCGGCTCCACAAGCAGCCAGAAGCCGCAGGCGACGAACGCCGTGAACGCCGCTATCGCGTACCACCCGAGCTGTGGCGCGCCTGCGAAGATTTGGAAAGTGAATAGCCCGACCAGCGGGGAAAGTGACCTGCCCCCCAGCGACGCTGCGGAGAAGTAGCCCTGGAAGGTGCCTCTGCTCCTCACGCTGGAGAAGAGGGTGAGCACAGTCTGAGAGGGCACCGTCATGAAGATCTCGCCCAGTGTGAGCACCACCATCACAGCCTCGAACTCCAGGAATGTGGAGGAGATCCCGGCCATCACGAAGCTGGCGACCGTGAAGACGCAGGCGCCGACCAAGGGGTAGACCAGCCTCTTCATCCTGAAGAAGAGCGAAGAGAGCGGTAGCTGGAGCAGGACTATGACCAGGCCGTTGGTGGCGAAGAGATAACCAATCTGCTCGTTCGAAAAGCTCAGGAAGTTCTGAACATAGACGGAGATGGGCACGATCTCGTATCCTATGGCCAGGTATCCGCAGACGACAAGAACGAGGAAGAGGATCAGGTTCCTGTCTGCGCCCCACCTGAGCGCCGCAGGGCGGGCCCTCGCTTCCCCTTCGTCCCCCCTGAGCCGCCCCCCGGTCACGAAGATCCCCGTGAGGACGCTGGTGACAACGGGGACCGCTGCGCTGAACAGAAAGACGCTGGAGTAGTCGAAGGTCTGGGCGAGTATGCCCCCCAGGGCGGGCCCTATGGCGAAGCCGAGGTTCCCGGCTATCGAGAGGAGCGAAAGGCCTGTCTTCAGGTTCCTGATCTCGCTGTTGGCGACTATCGCCGACGCAGCCGGCTGCGCCAGCCCCCGGAGGAAGTTGAAGATAGGGTACGCCAGCAGGATGAGGGTCGTGTCAGCGTCGGTCCCGATCAGGTAGCTCAGCACTAGGGCCGACGCCACGGAGAACACGTACCCCATCAGCATGATCCGCTTCGGGCCCATGGTGTCTGTCAGGCGCCCCCCCAGCAGCTGGCTCCCCAGGCTCAGCAACCCCGCGACCAGGTAGATTGCGCCTATGGTCGCCAGGGAGACCCCCCTGACGGAGCTGAGGTACACCGCGAGAAACGGCATCGTCGCCGACCACCCCACCGAGTTCAGGGTCACTATGGCGAACACCGCCCAGGTATCGCGGGAGACGCGAATCATCGGGGCCCCTCAGGAGACAACCTTATCCGCACGCTCAGCGTCTAGGGGTCTAAGAGGTTTGGTCGGGACTTTCATGCTTGACTGTGCCCATCATTCAGACAGCCCTCTCTCCAAGGTGAAACCTGAATGAGAATCACAAAGAGCATGGTGGTCGTCCTGGTGGTCATCGCCGTAATCGCCGTAGGGTTCATCGCATACTCGATGCTCTCGGGCCCAGGGCCGGCGTGCACCACGACCTGGAAGTGCGCAGCGCCCTACCCCCTCCAAGTCGGCGGGACCTTCGGGGTCGCGGGCCAGCAGTGCGGCGCCAGCTCCACCAACGTGTACTGCGTCGGCGGCGTGGACGCCGACGGGGGGCCGAGGAGCGAGGTGTTCACGGCCACGGTGTCCGCTTCGGGGAACATCACCCAGTGGGTGCAAAGCAGACACGGCTACCCCCAGGACGTCACAGGGGAGGCGTGCGCAGCCTCTTCGGGCTACGTGTACTGCTTGGGAGGGATCCATGATGACGCGGGAGACGACATCTCTTCCAGCTACTTCGCGAGCTTCTACGGCAACGGGAGCATGGGTCCCTGGCAGCCCACCACCGCGTACCCCATCCCCATTGACTCCCAGTCCTGCGTTGCCTGGTCGTCGCGCATCTACTGCGTGGGAGGAAACAACGAGACGGCAGGGAGCGTTTCCAACGTGGCCCCCAGCAGCTCGGACTGGTACGCGACCATCGGACCTGCGGGCATAGGGAACTGGACGAAGACCACCCCCTATCCGGCGGGAGTCTACGTCCCCATCTGCTACGAAACAGGTGGCTACATCTACTGCATAGGGGGCTCTGACAGCAATGGCGACCCGCTGGGGACAGCCTACTACGCGCCTCTGACCGCGACTGGGGTGGGAGAGTGGACGGTCACAACGACATACCCCGTCGCCTCATCTGGACCTGCCTGCGTCATGGTCTCGGGCTACATCTACTGCGTCGGGGGGGAGACGGGAGGGGGCCAGTCCCCGAGTTTCACTGACACNNGGCACTGCCTGCGTGGCCGCGCAGGGGAACGTCTACTGTGTGGGCGGCTTCGACGAGAGCTCCGCGGGGGAGGGAGACGTTGTGAACTACGCCTCCATCACTTCCATATCGGGCTAAATCGGAGGCCAAGTCCAACTTCTATAACGGACCCACACCCACGGTGGGGTCGTGTCGAGCGGCGACGGAGGAATCCTCAGGATGTCGCGCACCCTCCTAACCGACCGCAACATCAGGGTCCTGGCGGTCACGGGGCTCATCTCCGGGGTGTACGTCGGGATGCTCAACGGCGTTCTTCAGCTCTTCCCTGCCACCCTAGGGTTCGGCGTCGCGGCCCTCGGGATTCTCCAGGCCGTGGGGAACAGGTTCTCGGGGGTGGCCGCATCGATTGCGCAGCCCATAGCCGGACACCTGTCTGACCTATACGGCAGGAAGGTGATGATAGTGGTAGGGAGCGCTGTCACCATCCTCTCGATGGGGCTCTTCGTCCTTGCCGCCCTGACAGCGAACTGGGCATGCCTGTTCGGCGCATTCTTCACCTTCGGGGTCTCCGTCCTGGGGAGTCCGGCGTCCCAGGCGATGGTCGCCGAGACTGTCGGCTTGGACACCTCCAGGATGAATGTCGCCTACAGCGTTGTCTTCCTGCTGAGCTCCATCCCCGGCGTCGTCACCCCGTACNNGACCTCTTCCTCTATCTCAGGGAGCTCTACGAGACCAGGTCGGTCGCCGCTCCGGGGCACCCCGGCCCGGCGAGGGAGTTCTCGTTTAGGCAGTCGTTCAGCGTCCCCCGAGGCTACCTAGGCTACTTCACGGCCCTGGCCATGGACGCGTTCACCTTCAGCATCACGACATCGATCATCTACGCCCTGATACAGGCCAAGTTCGTGTACAGCGACGCCCAGATAGGCATCATCGTCAGCGTTTGGTCCTTGGCAATCATCATCTCCCAGTATCCTGCCACGAAGCTCCTGATGGTGTTGGGAGGGAGGCGGACCATAGCCTTCTCTGAGGCGCTCGGGACGGTCCTGATGGCTGGCTGGGCGGTTGCAGGCTCGTTCCCCGCCTTCATCATCCTCTCCATCATATTCGGGATATCTGTGTCGACCTGGGTGCCGGGGGTGCAGTCCCTGGTCATGACGAACTCACCGGAGCACGAGAGGGGCGGCATAGGAGGGAAGGTTGCCGCTGTCAGGGGCCTTGTGGCGTTCCCAGCTCCCATCCTTGGCGGCTACCTCTACCAGAGCCTCGGGTACGAGGCACCGATCCTGGCTAGCGCCATAGGCACAGCGATAACGGTCGGGCTGCTGCTGAAGTTCGTTCCGGAGAAGCAGGGAGAGGTCGTGGTGGAGGCGAAAGCGTGAGCGGGCCCGGAGGGATTCGAACCCTCGGCTCCCAGCTTTCTTCCTTCTTGTCCGCAGGCTGGTGCCCTAATCCGTGCTAGGCTACGGGCCCGAGCGCCGCTCCATGTGGCCCGCTTATATGCTCACATCGCGAAATCGCGTTTGATTCCTCCGAGGACATCGGAAAGCATTCCCGGGGTCAGCTTCCCCGTGTAGGTGTTCCTCGGGCTCGGGTGATAGCACGCATAGAGCACTGGCCAGCCTGGGAACCTGTAGACCTTCCCGTGGGCGAACCTCAGGCCGCGTGCACTGACTCCGCTTCGAACCAGGTGGCCCAGGTAGGCCCCGAACGCGTATGCTCCCAGGGCGAGGACGGCCTCGAGTCGTGCCATGAGGGCGATCTCCTCGTCCAGGTATGGAGCGCAGCTCGCGAACTCCTCCGCAGTCGGCCTGTCCCCAGGAGGGGCGCACTTGACCGCAGCTGTCAGATAGCAGTCTCGATAGGCGAGCCCGTCGTCCGAGGAGTCGGAATTCGGCTGGTTCGCGAACCCTGCCGAATGTAGGGCCGAGACGAGGAAGGCGCTCGACGCGTCCCCGGTGAAGATTCGTCCCGTCCGCAGGGCACCGTGGGAGGCAGGAGCCAGGCCTATCACCAGGAGCCTGCCATTGAGGTCGCCGAAGCCAGGGACAGGCCGTCGCCAGTATGTCTGTCCTGCGAACGAGGGTTTGGGGTTGACGCTCTGCCTGTAGTCGACAAGCCTAGGGCATTGCCTGCAGCGGATGATCCGACGCCGCAGGCGCTCGTAGTCCGAGGGGCTCCCCCGGGTCAACTCGAAAGGGCGTCGAGGAGCGCCTTGCCCACTTCGGCCCTCCCGGCGTCAACGACGTAGGGGCCGAGGCGAGGCCCGCGATCGGACCCGAGCAGAATTGAGTACACCGTCGGGAAGAACTCGCCGGGTTTCAGCCCATTCCTCCTGGCTGCGTCGAAGGCTGCGTTCTGGACCTCGTCTGCGTCCTTCGCCCCCGGGAGGGCCCTGGCGAAGTCCTCCACTGCCTTCCTTGCGGCTTCGCTGAGCTCTGGGAGCTCCACCGCCCGCTTCCCCTCCCTCTTCGCCCACTTCGAGGCCCATGCGATCCTCCTGGCAAGGTCGTCCGAAATCGCGGAGACCATGCCGTAGCTCGCAAGCCGCTTCACGACAAACTCCTGGGCCGTCCCTTCGGGGGCGACCGAGGAGAGCTGGGCGAGGAGGCGGTAGGGGACGTGGACTCCCTTCGACCTCGGGGTTTGGAGGAGCAGAGTGTACTCGTAGAGCCCCCTCAGCCTCGCGTCCTTCATCTGGTTGGGGTCCCTCCTCTTGGAGAAGTAGTACTCCTCGAGGTCGTCGAACTCGTCCATGTAGACAGGCACGTCCTCCACNNGCGTACTCCAGCCACTCGATGGGGGTGACCAGGTTCCCCGTGGACTTCGACATCTTCCGCCCCGACTTGTCCTGGAAGAGCTCGTACCTCGCGTGATACGGCGGGGGAAAGCCGAGGATCTTGTCCGCCACCCAGTCGTTGATCTTCACCGAATCCGTGAGCTCCTTCCCGTAGGCCTCGAAGCGGATGTCGAAGGCAGACCACCTGGCCGCGAACTCGACCTTCCACATCAGCTTCCCTTCGCCGTCGGAGACCTTCACGTCCCCCTCGTAGCCGCACCCCTTCACGAACCTCTCGCCCAGCTTCGTCCCTTCGCACTTGTAGTGGACTGTGTCCTTCGTCGGGTTGAACGACAGCGCCTGGGTGACGTAGATCCTCTCGCAGTTCTTGCAGACAGGGGTGTAGGGGAGGGAGGCCTCGTACTTCGACTGGCCCACGAGCTCGTTGATCTTCTTCCCTATGGACCTCGAGTGCGAGAGTATGGTCCTGATCTGCTCGTTGAGCTTCCCCGAGCTGTAGGCCTCGGTCCCGCTCTGGAACGTGTATTCGATGCCCAGCTTGTCGAGGGACTCGCGGAGGAGGGAGCCCACGTGCCCTGCGTAGGACTGGTGGCAGTCGAAGGGGTCCGGGATCCTCGACACAGGGTGGGAGATGTAGTCCTTCAGCCAGGACGGGAACCCCGCGGGGACCTTCCTCAGTCCGTCGAAGTCGTCAGAATAGGCGATGAGCTCGGACCTGTAGCCGAGGGTCTGGAGGGCGAGCTTGATCCCATAGCTCCGTATGGCGTCCCCCACGCTGCCGATGTGTGGTAGCCCCGAAGCGCCCAGGCCGCTCTCGACCCTGACGAGAGACAGGCTCCTGCCGAGCTCCTTCTCCCGTTCGACTGTCTCCTGGGCCACCTTGTCCAGCCAGGTGCCCCTGCCGATTACGCTGACCCGCTCCAAGCTTCGGTGCGGGCTGCAGTTGCGACGGAATTAGCCTTTGCCCTAGCGGTAATAGGGGACGGCGACCTTCTCCATTGGCTTCCCTTCCCTGGACGACCTGACCTTCTTGATGGCGTCGGCGAAGTGCTCCATCTGGACTATGGCCTCGTCGACGTGCTTCTTCGCGTCTTCGGGCTTCGGGTACTTCGTGATGAAGCCCTGGAGGACTATGGAGACAGCCGTGTTCGTCAACGACGCCATGTCTGCCCCGCTGAACCCTTCGGTCATCTCGACTACCCTGTCCAGGTCCACGTCCTTGGCAATTGGGACGTGCTTAGTGTGGATCTTCAGAATCTCCTTCCTCGCGGGCTTGTCCGGGATCGGGATCTGGATGAGCTTGTCGAA
>DAEE01000063.1:0-2139 GCA_002495205.1 Thaumarchaeota archaeon UBA183
CGCCGATTCTTGCTGAGAGGGCCTCAGCTGCAATGACCGGGAGCAGCGCGACCCCACAGGCGGCGCAAACAGTCGCGTCACTGGCCGTCGAAGACTCCAGGCCGATTTCGGACATCAGAGCCAGCGCGCATTACAGAAAGCACCTCGTCCAGGTGCTCACAAGGCGCCTGATCCTGCAGCTGCTTTCGGAGCTGAAATCGCAATGAAGGTCAGGGTGGCCTTCAGGCTCAACGGACAGGCGAGGACCGACGAGATAGAGCCCAACCAGACCCTCTGCGACTACCTGCACGACCTGGCAGGGACGACGAGCGTGAAGAAGGGGTGCGACACAGGCGAGTGCGGAGCCTGCACAGTCCTCCTAGACGACATGCCCGTCACCTCATGCCTGGTCCTGGCTCCCCAGGTCGACGGCCGGGAAGTGGTCACTGCGGAAGGCCTCGGCACGATGTCGGCCCCACACCCGGTCCAGCGGCAGTTCGTGGAGCAGGACGCAGTGCAGTGCGGGTACTGCATACCCGGGATGGTTGTGACCCTCTCCTGGATCTTCGAGCACGCACCGGGGGCTTCGGACGCCGAAATCGAGCGGCTGATGTCGGGGAACCTCTGCAGATGCACGGGATACCAGCAGCAGATAGACGCCCTCAAGGCTGCAAGAAAGGGGACCTAGCAGGAGAAGGGCCCTCACATCTATAAGCGGAATTCATCCGCCCCGCTGTCATGCGCCCCCAGGACCTCCACGGCAAAGACCTGATCTCTACACAGGATTGGACCAGGGAAGAGATCGACTATCTGATGGACTTCGCGGCAGACATCAAGCGGAGGTACAGGACAGGCTCCGTCCCAGAGCTCTTCAAGAACCGGACTTTCTTCATGCTCTTCTACAACACGTCGACAAGGACCAGGTCCAGCTTCGAGGCAGCGGCGACCATCCTTGGGGGACATTCGCAGTTCATCGACTTCGCCACCACGAGAGGGTCCGAGGGGGAGTCCATCAAGGACATGGCGAAGATGTACGAGAGGATGGGGCACGCGCTCGGCGTAAGGATTCTGGAGTCGGCGGTCGACTACGTCTACGGGAGAGGAAACGCCGCAATCCGCGAGTACGCGAAGCACGCCGAGATTCCTGTGGTCAACATGGCCGACGACGTCTACCACCCAACCCAGGCGATTACTGACGTATTCACCCTGAAGGACAAACTCGGGGCGAAGCTGGAGAGAAAGAAGTACGTGCTCCTGTGGACGTACAGCGATCACATCAGGAGCTGGGGGAGCATGCAGGACGAGATGCTAATCTCGACGAAGTACGGCATGGACACGGTCCTGGCCTACCCCGACGGGTTCGACCTCGACGAGAAGATGGTCGACGCGGCGAGGGGCAACGCAAAGAAGGCAGGGGGGAGCCTTGAGGTGAGCCACAATCCCGCCGAGGCGATGAAAGGAGCCGACGTTGTGTTCCCGAGGAGCTGGGCAAGCCATGAATGCGTCATGACAGGCATGAACCGCTTCACGAAGGAGAAGGAGGTCGCCATGCACAACGAACACAAGGACTGGCGGCTCACGAAGGCACTCTCTGACAAGATGACCAAGAACGGGGTCGTCACCCACGTCCTTCCTGTGTTCAGGGGGCAGGAAGCGGACGACGACGTGATGGACGGGCCGAGAAGCGTCATCTACGACCAGGCCGAGAACCTGCTCTACGTCAGGGCCGCAGTTCTCGCCCTCCTCGCGGGAACTGCGAAGTAGCGGCCGCTGGCCTGCACCTTAATCTACTCGCGATTCGGCGCCATTCGGCGTGGCGACGTCCCGGGTTTTCTTCATAACAGACGTGCACGGCTCGACAAGGTGCTTCAAGAAGTTCCTGAACTCGGCGAAGTTCTACAGGGCCAACATCCTTGTTCTCGGCGGGGACCTCACGGGCAAGGTCCTGATTCCGATAGTGGACCAGGGGGACGGGACCTTCAGGTGCAGGTACGAAGGGAACGAGCTCCTCCTCAAGAACAGGGAGGAGGTGGACGACGTGGTCGCGCGGGCGACGGACGCCGGCCTTTACACGCAGCTCATGACCAAGGAGGAGTTCGACGAGACCTCGGCGGACCCGAAAAGCGTGACAGCCGCCTTCAACAAGGCCATGGTCGACCG
>DAEE01000063.1:2181-18249 GCA_002495205.1 Thaumarchaeota archaeon UBA183
AACCCCGAAGAGAAGGTGGTGTCCATCGACGGAGAGCACGAGATGATTACACTCGGGTACACCAACCACACCCCATGGAACAGCCCGAGGGAGGTCGACGAGGGGGAGCTGGGACAGAAGATAGAGCGCCTGGCGGCCGGCGTCAAGGACATGAAGACAGCCATATTCAACATCCACGTCCCTCCCATAAACACCCCCATCGACAGGGCGCCCATGGTGGACAAGGATCTGAAGGTGGTGGTAAAGTCCGGTCAGGCCCAGATGACCTCGGCGGGGAGCTCCGCCTGCAGGGCGGCAGTGGAGAAGCATCAACCCATGCTAGGAATCCACGGGCACATCCACGAGTCCCACGGTTTCGTGATGATTGGAAGGACCCTCTGCGCCAACCCGGGAAGCGAGTACGGAGAAGGAGTCCTGAGGGGGTTCCTGACGGAAATTGACGGGGCCAAGATAAAGTCACACATGCTGACCACCGGCTAAGTTAACGTTCATGCTAACCCGAACACGTTAGGTTAACATGGAATTAGCAAGGGGATGGGTGGTGCTTAAATAATCAGCAAACCACCTATCGGCGAGCAAACCTACCCTTGAGCGATCAGGAGAGGCAAGCTGCAAGCGCGCCGACGCCCGGCGTTTTCGTCCGAGAGGCTACTGGTCTAGTCAAGAACGTGTCTTTCTTCGACAGCATCGCCATGAACATGAGCAACATGTCCGTGGGCGCCCTCTTGGGAGTAATCGGGATTTCTGGTCTGGTCCCGATGCTTGGCCACGACATGACCGGGGTGAACCTCGTATGGCTGTCTGTCATAGGGTTCTTGGTCTCTGTTCCGCAAATCGCAGTCTACACCATCATGTCGAGGAGGATGCCGAGGACCGGCGGGGACTACGTCTGGGTTTCGAGAACACTCGGCGGCCCGGCCGGGAGCGTCCTCTCGTTCATGGGCTACACAACAGAAACCACAGCCTACCTCGCTCTAATCGTCCTCTCGACGGTGTTCGCACTCGGATCGGTCGGGCTGTACTTCAACTCGTCGAGCGCAACCTTCCTGGGTCTGGCCGTCCCGGCCGGCACACCGGGGGCCCTCCCCGCCGACCAGTGGGTCTTGGGCGCCGTAATCTTCGCGGCCCTGATTGGAGTCAACATCGTGAGGCCCAAGGCAGGGTACAGGCTGGTATCGATTCTTACAATCTTCGGGTTCTTCGCTCTGATCCTGTCTATCGCAGTCCTGCTCAACGCGGGCTCGACTGGAGTCCAGAACTATGTCAACGGATTCGGACTCAACGGCACTATGTTGGGTATCAACGGAACAGGTAGTACCTACAGCCTCGTATCGAGTCAGGGATCCACTGGATTCAACCTCGCCAACACCGTATACCTGCTGCCGCTCATGGCTGCATTCATCTATCCTTGGCTCAACGCAGCCCCTGCCGTTGCAAGCGAAATCAAGGGCAAGTCGGCCGTAAGGTGGAACGTCCCTGTTTCGGCGATTCTCGTCTTCATCTTCGTCACGGCTGCGCTGGCGACGATGTACTACGTGGGCGGTCAGGCTTTCATCAACGGTGCCTACTCTACCCCTGCCCTTGTGTTTGGCTACTTCACGGCTCCGTTCAACTTCTGGACGCTTGCCATGGGCGTCTCTGGAAACAACGTAATCGCAGGCCTGATCGGTCTCGGCTGGATTCTCGCGAATCTGAGCGTCCTCGCCTACGGCGTGATTGTGATCTCGCGATATCTCCTCGCCCAGTCGTTCGACAGGTTCCTGCCCTCACCGATATCTGACGTCAACCCGCGGTTCGGGTCTCCCGTCAAGGCATTCGTAATCTCCCTCGTGGTCACGGTTGTCCTGGTCGCTCTGGCTGCGTTCTACTACAGCGGGCTCGGGGGGCTGTTCGGCGCGACTATCGCATCGATGATTTACTTCGCCTTCGTCGGTCTGGCCGCCGCCGTCTGGGCAATGAGGAAGGAACAGGGAATCGCGAAGGTGATTCTGTTCCTCGCCGGAATCGGCAACATCCTCGTCTTCGGGTTCCTGACATACCAGTACGTCACCAATGCCGCACAGTGGTCGCTGAACAACCTGACGGTGTACTTCGTAGTTGGGACGTTCCTTCTGGGAGCAATAATCTACGCGGCATCGTACTACTACCACAAGGGCAAGGGAGTCGACATCTCCCTCGCCTACAAGGAAATTCCACCCGAATAGGCTCAGGGCGGCCCGCGCTCCGCACTCAGGATCCAGCGAGTCCTCTATCAGCCTCTGGTGCAAAAGCTTCTTAGAGTTCAATCAGGCGACGCCTAGTCTGCCAGTGAAGAACAGATGAGCGCTCCACCACCGCCGCTCGAATCTCTCGCGGACGAGGCAAAAAGGATCCTGAGCGGAGCTGAGAGGATGGGCGTGGTCCTCCGACTGCTGGGCGGGGTCGCCGTCGTCACGCGATGCCCCTCGGCGTCGAATCCTCCGTTCTCCAGGCGCTATGTGGACATCGACCTGATCGGCCGCAGGAAGGAGACTGCGAAGATCAACCAGCTCTTCAAGGACCTGGGCTACAAGCCACGCGAGAGGTTCAACGCCCTCCACGGCTCGAGGCTCATCTTCAACGACATGAAGAACATGAGGCGCGTTGACGTCTTCCTTGACATCTTCCAGATGTGCCACAAGTTCGACTTCCGGGATAGGCTGAGGCTCGAACCCAAGACCATCACGATATCGGATCTGCTCTCGACGAAGCTCCAGATAGTGGAGATGAACGAGAAGGACATCAAGGACATCCTGGTGATGCTCCTCGACCACGACGTGGCCATGGAGGAGGCTCCTGACAAGATCAACGCCAGCTATATCGCCAAGCTCTGTTCCGAAGATTGGGGGATCTACCGGACCTTCACCATGAATCTCGACAGGATTCCCGAGTTCCTCGGCAGGCTGGAGCTGGATGAGGAACAGAGAACCCGGATTAGAGGGGGTGCTGATTCCCTGCGCAAGTCCATCGAGGGCGCTCCCAAGTCCATGGGGTGGAAGATGAGAGCCACTGTCGGGGACAGGAGGCGCTGGTATGAACTCCCGGAAGCCGACCAGGCAGTGGTGGACTTCGACCCATCAGCCGCCGGGAAATAGGTGTCGGCCTGGCGAACCTCTGGAGACTTTAAATCAAATACAGAAGCGGTCGATTGTGGCGAACTAGTCTGTCCAAGGCTTCTGGCTCTTTGAATCGGCTGGGCCTCTATCTTCAGGACATGCACGTCCGCGAGATGGTGAAGTACTCCCAGATTGCAGAAGCGCATGGGTTCGATTCCGTCTGGATCGCGGAGTCGAGGCTTGCGAGGGACGCCGTAGTCCCCGTCACAGCCATCGCGACTGACACCAGCAGNNCTCTCGGCTGGCAGGGCGATGCTCGGCCTCGGCGCCTGGTGGGACCCGCTGGCGAAGAAGGTCGGCATCGACAGGACCAAGCCTCTGCAGTGCATGAAGGAGTACGTTCAGGTGATCAGGCGGTTATTCAGGGCGGAGGAGGTGACGTTCCAGGGGGAGTTTGTGAAGATGGACGGGGTCAAGCTCGACACGCTGCACGGGACAGGCGCCCGACCGCGGGATGTTCCCATCTACGTCGGCGGGACCGGCTTCCAGATGCTGGAGCTAGCGGGGGAGATAGCCGACGGCGTGCTCCTGAACTACCTCGTCTCTCCGAAGTACAACGAGAAGGCGTGGGAGAGCATCAGACGCGGCGCCGAGAAGGCTCACAGGGACCCCAAGGGAATTGACTCCCCCCAGCTAATCGCCTGTTCGATGGACGAGGACGCAGACAAGGCCGTAGAGCTTGCAAAGAGTCACGTCACCATGACCATAGGGCAGCAGCCCCACATCGCGAAAGCCAGCGGAGTGAGCGAGGACCTCATCAGGGAGGTGCAGGAGCGGATGGGAGGTTGGCCAGCGAAGCCAGGAGGGATCGAGAAGGCCGCCGAAATCGTCCCCGACGAAGTCGTGCAGCTCATAACCGCCTCGGGCACACCAGGCGACTGTGAGAGGAAGATCAAGGAGTACATGGCTGCGGGGTGCAGCTCCCCTCTCCTCCTGCTTCTGAGCCACAACATCGAGTACGCTGTCGAGTCCCTGGCGTAGGCGGCTTGGCCACAAAGCTCCTGGTTAAGGGCGGGGTGGCCGTCACCATGGACCCCAGACGCAGGGTAATAGGAGACGCCGGGGTGGCAGTGGTTGACGGCAGAATCACCAAGGTGGGCCCAGCCGAAGAGGTGTCGATGGGGTTCGCGGCTGACGAGGTAATCGACGCGAAGGGGTGCATCGTGATGCCCGGGCTGATCTGTAGCCACACTCACCTGTACGGCATAGCACTCAGAGGATCGGCCCTGAACATCAAGCCCCCCTCGGACTTCCTCCAGATCCTTCAGCGAGTCTGGTGGCCCGTCGACGAGGCGCTTTCGAACGAGGACGCCTATGCGACCACGCTGGCGGCGGGCATCGAGTCCCTCATGAACGGGACTACCTGCTACGCGGACACCTACTCGGCGCCGAACGCCATCGAAGGTTCACTTGACCAGATAGCCAGGGCCTCTAACGAGGTCGGAATCAGGGGACTAGTTTCATTCGAGGCGACCGAGAGGAGGAGCGAGCGGGAGGGGAGCAGGGGGCTGCAGGAGAACCTGAGGTTCATCGCAAAGAGGGACAAGGGGAGGGCAATGGGGATGATCAGCCTCCACGCCTCCTTCACTGTCTCGGACGATTTGATATCGCGCGGGGTCGAGGCGAGCCAGAGGCACAGGGTCCCGCTTACCATCCATGTCTCCGAGGGGCCCAACGACGGCTACCACAACATGGAGAGGTACGGCAAGAGGAGTGTGGAAAGGCTGCACGACAGGGGGCTGCTGAGCCCCAGAGCGGTCCTGGCTCACTGCGTCCACCTCAGCGAGCGGGAGATTGAGCTCATCGCCGAGAGCTCGTCCAGCGTCGCCCACAACCCCATGAGCAACATGCTGAACGCCGTCGGAGTCGCGCCTCTGCTGGACATGCTCGACCACAAGGTGAACGTGGGGCTCGGCAACGACGGGTATGTCTTCGACATGTTCGAGAACATGAGGGCTGGCTTCCTACTGCAGAGGGTCGCCCGGCGGAGCCCGAACAGGCCGTCCCCCGAGGAGGTGGTAGAGATGTGTACAGTGAACGCGGCCAGGGCCTACGGCCTGTCTTCCCTGGGCTCCCTGGAGGCGGGCAAGCGCGCAGACATGATCGTAGTTCGGCCCGCCTTCACAGCCACGCCGTACTCGGGCTCCATCTACGGCTACATCGTCAATTCCCTGAGAGGACCAGACGTCAGGGACGCGATAGTGGATGGCCAGGTCGTAATGAAGGAGAGGGAGCTGGTGACCGTCGACGTCAGAAAGGCCGAGTCCAGGGTCCTGAAGGCTATGGAGCGGCTTTGGAACAGGCTAGGGTCCTCGCCCCCCGAGGCCGTGGAGCCGCTGGGGCAGGACGACCACAGCTCGAAGCAGAAGAGGGGCCGGTAGCGGCCGCCTAGGCAGCCGGACGCCGCGGCAGGAACCTTCCACGTCCCCTCTTGCCTACGAACTCGCCTTCCTCCATGACCACCTCCCCCCTGCTCACTGTCAGAACCGGGTACCCTTCTGTTGTGATGTGGTCGTAGATGCTGTAGTCGATCCTTGAATGCATAGCGTCGGCCGTCATCCTCACCCGCCGGCCAGGGTCGATGACCACGAAATCAGCATCCGCGCCAACTGAAAGGGACCCTTTCGCCGGCGCGAGCCCGAACCTCGATGCGGGCGCCCCAGACGTGACCCTGACGAGGTCGAACATGGAAATCCTTCCTTTCCTCACCCCTTCCGAGTAGAGGAGTGGTACTATCGCCTCGGTGCCGGGGACCCCGTTGGGTATCTTGGTGAAGTCCTCCTCGCCCCAATCCTTCTCTGCGCTTGGAAACGGGCAGTGGTCGCTCCCGACAGTCTCAATGACCCCGCCAGGACCAAGGCCCCCCCACAGGGCCGCCCTGTCCTCGGCCTTCTTCAGTGCGGGGGACATCACGAAGTTCCGCCCGTCCTCCCTCTCGTAGACTTCCTCGGTGAGCACCAGGTAGTGGGGGCACGTCTCGGCGAACACGTCGGTCCCGCTGCGCCTGGCCTTCTCCACTTCTTCCCTCCCGGCCCTGCTCGAGAGGTGAACGACGTACATCTTCGCCGAGGCGTCCCGGGCCAGCTTGGTCACCCTTGAGATGGCCTCTGCCTCGGCCTCCGCGGGCCTACTCTTCGCGTGAAACCTAGCCTCTGTGTTTCCTTCCGCCAGGTTCTTCTCGATAAGCCGCTGGATAATCCGCTCGCTCTCCGCGTGAACCGCGACCAGCCCCCCGGCGCCGCTGACAGTCCGCATCACCTTCAAGATGTCAGGGTCGTCGAGCATCAGCCCTCGCTTCTTGTAGGCGGTGTAGACCTTGAAGCTCGGGACCCCCTTCCCGACCACCTCCGGTATCCTGTCCATCTCTGGAAGGTTCTGTCCCTTGAACATCATGTGGAGCCCGTAGTCGACCACCACCTTGCTGTCGGCCTTCCTCCTGTAGTCGGCCAGCGCCCCGAGCAGGGTCTGCCCAGGCTGAGTGTCCACGAAGTCGACGATGCATGTGACGCCGCCGCAGGCCGCGGCGACGGTCCCCGAGTAGAAGTCGTCTGCAGACTTGGTGCCCGTGACCGGGAGCTCCATGTGCGTGTGTGCGTCGATCCCGCCGGGGATGACTATCTTCCCCCCCGCGTCGTAGACCTCCGCCCCTGACGGCTCGAGGTTTGGTGAAATTGAGACTATCACCCCTCCCTCTACGCCTATGTTGGACTCGAACGACTCCGAACCTGTGACTACTCTCGCGTTCTTGATCAGCAGGTCCAAAGGCAGGGCCCCCTAGGCCCGGACCCCCGACCTTGCGATGAGCTCGTCCTGGTGCCGCTGCACCTCGGCGATGATTCCCTCCTCGTCCAGGGTGAGCGCCTTCCCTCCTCTCAGCAGGAACCTGCCGTTGACCATGACGCTGTCGACATCGCTCCCCATGGCCGAGTAGATGATGTTCGACACTATGTCCCTGTAGGGCGTCAGGTGAGGCTTCTTCAGGTCGATGAGGGCCAGGTCTGCTTTCTTTCCTGCCTCAATGGTGCCTACCTCCGACTCCGTTCCCATGGCGCGGGCGCCCCTCACGGTCGCCATCTCCAGCACGGCGTAGGCGGGCATGACCAGGGGGTCAAGCAGCCGCCCCTTCTGGATAACCGCTGCGAGCTTCATCTCCCTAATCATGTCGTGAGAATTGTTGCATGGGGCCCCATCGCATCCGAGACTGACGTTGGCTCCCGCCTTGAGCAGCTCGGGCACCTTCGGTATGCCCGAAGCGAGCTTGAGGTTGGAGGAGGGGCAGTGCGCCACGTTCGCCTTCGTCTTTGCGACCCTCCTCACGTCCGATTCAGTGAGCCAGACCATGTGGGCGAACAACGACTGCGGACCCGCCAGCCCCACCTCCTCGATGAATTCGAAGGGGGTGAGCCCGAAGTTCTGCTTCGCGTACTTGACGTCCTCCCTCACTTCGCCTAGGTGCATGGTCACCCTGATTCTCTCCTCTCTCGCGAGGTCCGCAACCTCCTCGTATAGCCCCCTGCTGCATCCTCCGAGGGACCTCGGCGCCACCCACGTCCTGACGAGGCCGTCTCTGATTCCGTTCCACTTCCTGACCATCGACTTCGCCTCTCTGATGCACGCCCCCTTCTCCTCCACCAGCCCCTCCGGCATGATCCTCCCCTTCCTGCCGTATCCTGGGCTGTCCATGATTGTCTTTGCGAGCGCCCCCCTCATCCCCGCCCTCGCCACCGCGTTCGCTATCCCGTCGAAGCCGTACCTCGAGACCACGTCCACGCCGACGAATGAGGTGGTGCCGCTCCTGATCATCTCCAGCATCGAGAGCTCGGCGCTGACCCTGCCGTCCTCTTCGGTGAAGCTCCCCTGAATCGGCCACACCCTCTCCTTCAGCCACTCCACCAGTGACAGGTCGTCGGCGCACCCCCTGAGGAGGCTCTGGGCGAGGTGCAGGTGGGTGTCAATCAACCCGGGTATCACTGCCATACCCCTCGCAGAAACCCTCTGCTCGGCCCTCGCGGACCCCCTAGAACCCGGGCCGCGGACCTCGGAAATCCTCCCTCCTTCTACAAGGATCGAACCCCCGTCAATCACCCTTCTGCGGGGGTCCATGGTCACGATGATTGCGTCTTCGATCAGGAATGAGCTTGGCTTGGCCAATTGGCAGGATCAGGCCCTCGGGCCGACCACGTGTGTCCCGGACTTCCCCTCCAGGGCCTCGGTCAGCTTGCTGAGTTCTGCGATTATGGCTTGTTCCCCTCCGCTCTCGACGAACCGGACGGCGGCCATCACCTTCGGCGCCATGCTACCTTCCTTGAACTGGCCCTCCCCGAGGTAGTTCAGCATCTTCCCGCTGGTGACCTCTGTCAGCAGCTCCTGCTTGGGGGTCCCGTAGTCGACGTAGGCTCCGTCGACGTCGGTGAGTATCACGAGGACGTTGGCCCCTATCAGCGTCGCCAGCCGCTGCCCCGCCAGGTCCTTGTCGATTACGGCTTCGACCCCTCTCGCCCGAGTCCCCTCCTCCACTATGGGAATCCCGCCTCCCCCGGTGGAGACAACCACGAACCCGGCGTCGACCAGCGTCCGGATGGCCGACCTCTCCGCAATTATCTTCGGGTCAGGGGAAGGCACCACGCGCCGGTAACCGCGCCCGGCGTCCTCCTTGACCACGATGCCGGGCATGCGCTGCGCCAGGTCGTCCGCCTCTTCCTTTGTGTAGAAAGGACCCACCGGCTTTGTGGGGTGCGTGAAGGCCCGGTCGTTCTTGTCCACTGTCACCCTCGTTATCACTGTCACGACGTACTTCTCAATGCCCCGGGACTTCAGCTCATTCCTGAGGGCCTGCTGTATCATGTAACCGATGAAACCCTGAGTCTCCGCACCGCAGGCGTCGAGGGGGAACGGGGGGACGATCTTCTTGGCGGCGTCGTGCCTCAGCAGGGTGGCTCCGACCTGGGGCCCGTTGCCATGAGTGAGGACGATCCTGTACCCCTGCTCTATGAGGTCGGCTATCTTCCTGGCAGTCTTCTCGACGTTGCCATACTGGTCTTCGAAGGTCCCTTTCTGGCTCCTCTGGAGGAGCGCGTTGCCTCCCAGGGCTATCACCACGAGCTTTTCTGGCAAGAAACCAATTCTACCTCTCTGGAAACCCGCCTATAACTCCTCTTCATGTTGGTATTCCCTAACCGGTGTCTTTGAGAAAGAACTGCAATCGGCTGCCACACGCAGGTTCACGAACGCGGTCATTTCACACTTGGGTGTGAACGGGGCCCCGAAACGTTATCTACGAAAACCAGACGGACATTCCATTGGCCGAGTACAAGTACGTGAGCTGGCCGGACTACGGGAACCTGGCCGAAGCCCTGGCGGAGAAGGTGCGCAACAGCGGCCAGAGGTTCGACCTGGTCGTCGGAGTGGCTCGGGGGGGCTTGCCGGTCGCGATGGTTGTCTCTGACCGCCTCGACGTCAGAATCGATTTCATCAACGTGAAATCCTACACCGGAATCGGCGTGCGGGGGACCCCCGCCATCCTTTCGACATTAACTAAGGAAATCACTGGGAAGAACGTCCTGATTGTGGACGACCTGGTGGACCAGGGCGAAACCATGCAGGTGGTGAAGGACTTCCTGGCGCAGAAAGGTCCGAAGCTCCTTGAAGTGGCGGTCCTGTTCAAGAAGCCGTGGACCAAGTTCGAGCCCGACTACTACCTCGAGGTAGTGGACAGGTGGGTCGTGTTCCCGTTCGAACTGAGCGAGGTGAACAGGCTCAGGGTCGCGAATGGGGAGGTCCCTCCTCTCAGGGCCGCATAGCTCGTCTTCCGAGCGGCCAATGTTTAATTACGCAAATCCGAGGCAGACGAAAAAGTCCCCTTGAGCTCAGCAATGGAGCAGACAGTCAAGGCACTGGTCGAGTTTGAATCAGCCCTCGACAGGGCCAAGGCCGAAGCCTCCGAGGCCAAGAGGAGGGCCATGAAGGACGCCTTGGACTGGGCAGAGGCCGCAAAGGCGTCGGCTGTCGCAGGGGCCACGGAGATCGCGGCTCGAAGAGTGACGGAGGCGAAGGCCGGGGCTGAGGCAGAGGCAAGGAAAATCAGGGAGAAGGGGGATTCTGAGCTGAAGGCGTTCGAGAGCTCCATTTCGCGGCACAGTGCGAAGGCGGCGGAGCTGGCAGCCTCGAGGCTATTGGGTGAATCGAAATGAAGGTCGTGGCGGTCGGAGGGAAGGCGTTCGTCACAGGTTTCGTTCTGTCAGGCGTGAGCGGGAGGTACGTCTCCGGCGCTCCCGCGGCCCTCGAGATGATAGAGACCCTCGCAAAGGACCCCACGGTGGGCCTGATAATGGTCAGCGACGAAGTCGCCAAGCCCATAGCTGACCAGCTCACCCAGCTGAAGGCAAAAAAGGCAATCCCGCTGATCTACGAAGTCCCTGGCCCCGGGAGCAAGAAGGAGAAGGTCGAGTACAGGGCGATGCTGAGGGCCATACTCGGAGTCTGAGATATTGAGCAGGGCCGCGTCTGACACCCTCGAGAAGGTCTCGGGAGAGTTCGAATCCGAAGTCCTGTCCGACCTGGAAGCAGGGCGGTCCGAGACGCTGGCGAAGATAGAGGCTGTGAGGAAGGAAACCATGGAAGCCGTGAGCAAGATCCTCGAAACGAGCGAGAAGCAGGCCGAGTCTGCAAGGCGCCAGATCATCGGGGCCGCAGAGCTCGAAACCAGGAACGCCCAGCTGCGGTCTCTCGAGAGGGCTGTCAACGGGGCCTTCGACCTCGCTGCAAAGGAAATCTCGTCCGCCTCGGGGGCAACACACGAGAAAGCGTTGGCTGCCCTGATTCAGGAGGGACTGGACGTGATCGGGCTCCGGGCCAAAGTGCGGTGTGCCTCCAAAGACAGACGAGCCGTGGCTACGGCCATAAGGAAGTTCGGAAGCAAGGCAAAGCTCTCCCTGGACAACGAGCCCGTAGACACAATGGGCGGCGTGGTCCTCACCACTCCCGACGGGGCAGTCAGGTTCGACAACACCTTCGAAGCGAGGCTCGAAAGGATGAGGCCCATCCTCCGGAAGGATGTCGCTTCGGTGCTCATGGGCACCGAGTGAACAACGGAAAACGGGCTTCACCGCTCTAAACGTTATAAGGCCGCCAGATTCGGCGGTCGAGCAGGTTCCGTTTTGCCAGCCAAGGGAAAGATCGAGTGGATTTCCGGCCCGGCAGTCAAGGCTTCTGGCATGGCAGCCTCGAGGATGTACGAAGTGACTCAAGTCGGCGAGGAGAAGCTCGTCGGCGAAGTCATCAAACTGACTGGTGACATTGCGTTCGTCCAGGTCTACGAGTCGACCAGCGGCCTGAGGCCGGGGGAGCCGGTCATGGGAACCGGCCAGCCCCTGTCAACCAGCCTTGGCCCAGGGATGATAGGGACAATCTACGACGGCCTCCAAAGGCCCCTCGACGTCATTGCCGCCAAGGCCGGCGCCTTCATCACCAGGGGAATCTCGGCAGACTCGATACCATTCGACAGGGAATGGGATTTCGTCCCGGCAGTCAAGAAGGGGGACGAGATTGAAGGAGGCACGATACTGGGTACTGTCCAGGAGACCCCCCTCATAGAGCACAGGATACTCGCTCCTCCAACAGCACCAAAGTCCAAGGTCAAGGACGTCGCCAAGGCGGGGAAGTACAAGGTCGACGAAGTAGTGGTCACCGCAGACGACAAGTCGGGCAAGAAGCAGGAGCTCATGCTTTACCACCGCTGGCCAGTGAGGACCCCGAGGCCCATCAGGGAGAGGCTCGACCCCGAGATCCCACTGCTGACGGGCCAGAGGGTCCTGGACTCATTCTTCCCGATGTCGAAGGGAGGGACGGGCTCGATCCCCGGCGCTTTCGGGACAGGCAAGACCGTCACCCTTCACAGCGTAGCGAAGTGGGCCGACGCGAAGGTCGTGTTCCACATAGGGTGCGGCGAGCGGGGCAACGAGATGACCGAAGTGCTGGTCGAGTTCCCGGAGCTGATTGACCCCCAGAGCGGCAGGCCGCTCATGGAGAGGACCATCCTGATTGCCAACGTGAGCAACATGCCCGTAGCCGCCAGGGAAGCTAGCATCTACACAGGGGTGACCATGGCCGAGTACTACAGGGACATGGGGTACGACACAGTCCTGGTCGCCGACTCGACCAGCAGATGGGCCGAGGCGCTGCGTGAAATCAGCGGCAGGCTGGAGGAGATGCCCGCAGAAGAAGGGTATCCGTCTTACCTGGCATCGAGGCTCGCAGAATTCTACGAAAGGGCAGGGCGAGCGGACATCCTGGGCACACCTCAGAGGACCGGGTCCATCACGCTCATCGGGGCCGTCTCCCCGGCTGGCGGGGACTTCACGGAGCCCGTCACCTCCCAGACCATCCGCTTCGTGAAGAACTTCTGGGCTCTGGACGCCAGGCTCGCCTACTCCCGCCACTACCCTTCCATCAACTGGATGAGCTCATACTCGGGGTACGTCGACTCCGTCAGCAAGTGGTGGGCGGAGAGGGTCGACAAGGAATGGGCGAAGGTGAGGGCAGACGCCTACGGCATCCTACAGCGCGAGGACGCCCTCAAGGAAATCGTCCGACTGCTTGGGCCCGAGGCGCTCCCCGACGAGGAGAAGCTAATCCTCGACGTCGCCAGGATGATCCAGATCGGGTTCCTGCAGCAGAACGCCTACGACGACGTCGACGCCTACTGCAGCCCACAGAAGCAGTTCGTAATGATGAAGATGTTTGTCAACTACCACCAGGAGGCTCTCAGGGCGATTCGCAACGGGGTCCCCCTCCCCAGGATCAGGGGCATGCAGGTCATAGCCCCCATGCTCAGGGCGAAATTCGCCATCAAGAGCGAGGATCTCGATAAACTGGAATCGCTGTCAAGGCAGATGTTCGACGAGTTCTCGTCCCTCTCCGGCGTGCAGGAGGTCAGGGCGGGATGAGCAGGTCCTCCTCGGGACTGGAATACAGCAAGGTCGCGGAGATCAGAGGGCCGCTTCTCGTGGTCGACGGCGTGGACAGGGCCGCCTTCGACGAACTCGTTGAGATAGAGGACAACACCGGCAGCAGGAGGCTCGCCAGGGTGCTCGAGACGGGCTTCGGGAAGGCGGTCGTCCAGGTCTTCGAAGGGACGTCGGGGCTCTCCGTCAGCGGCACCAGGGCGCGCTTCCTCGGCAAGACCATGGAGCTCCCGGTCTCCGACCAGCTCCTGGGCAGAGTCTTCGACGGCCTCGGCAGGCCCCAGGACGGGCTCCCAGATCCCGTGGCCAAGACGTTCCTCGACGTGAACGGTGCGCCCATCAACCCTGAGAGGCGCGAGTATCCGACAGACCTCATTCAGACCGGGGTCTCGGTGATAGACGGAATGCTTACCCTCGTGAGGGGGCAGAAGCTCCCCATCTTCTCGGGCGCAGGGATGCCACACAACATGCTGGCCGCCCAGATCGCCAGGCAGGCAACTGTGGTGGGAGAAGGGGAGGAGTTCGCAGTCGTGTTCGCTGCAGTCGGCGTCTCGCACAGCGAGGCGTCGTTCTTCCAGAGGACCCTCGCCGAGTCGGGTGCAATCCGAAGGAGCATCCTCTACCTGAACCTCGCAGACGACCCGGCAATCGAGAGAATCATCACGCCGAGGGTCGCCCTGACAGCCGCGGAGTACCTTGCCTTCGAGCTGGGGATGCACGTCCTCGTCATAATCACGGACATTACCAACTATGCCGAAGCTCTCAGAGAGATCTCCGCTGCCAGGGAGGAGGTCCCGGGAAGGAAGGGCTTCCCCGGCTACCTTTACACAGACCTCGCGACCAACTACGAAAGGGCGGGGAGGATCAAGGGGAAGAAGGGGAGCATCACCCAGATGCCCATCCTCTCGATGCCCAGCGATGACGTAACCCACCCGATCCCAGACCTAACGGGCTACATCACCGAGGGCCAGATCTTCCTTGGAAGGGAGCTCTTCCGAAAGGGGATCTACCCTCCTGTCTACGTCCTCTCTAGCCTCAGCAGGCTCATGGGCCCCGCCCTGGGCTACGTCATCAAGCAGGGCAAGGCCCGCCCGGACCACCACCAGGTGGGGAACCAGCTCTACAACGCCTATGCCAGGGCGGTCGAGCTGAGGGCACTGGCCGAGATCGTGGGCAAGTCGGGCCTTACGGGCTCCGACCTGAAGTACCTGCAGTTCGGAGACGAGTTCGAGCAGAAGTTCCTCAACCAGGGGTACGACGAGAACAGGACCTTCGAGGACACCCACCGCATCGCCTGGGAGGTCCTTTCAGTCCTCCCCGAGAGCGAACTTACGAACATCAAGGAAGAGTTCATCAAGCAGCACTACATCAAAGGGAAGTCGGCTGCATAGGCCATGTCAGTAGCGTCAGGCGGCAACGTTCTCCCGACGAAAATCGAGCTCATAGGCACCCGCAAGCGTCTCCAGACAGCGGTCAGGGTCAAGAAGGTCCTCGACGACAAGAGGGACGTGCTCCTGAAGCGCCTGGACGAGATGATTGAGCGGGCCACCACCGCCCGGGACGAGATATCGCAGCCGCTTTCGGACGCCTACCTGGCGCTCTATGACGCCTACCTCAAGCTCGGCCCGCTGAGGCTGGAGGGCATAGCGGCCAACACTCCGCCCATGGTGGAAGCCGATGTGAGCGTCCGGCGGATCGTCGACGTGGACATCCCTTCCGTGAAGCTCTCAGAGAGGGAGGTCGGAATGACCTACGGGTTCGCTGACAGCAACGTGGCAGTGGACAGGGCCTCGAGACAGATGAGGAAGGCCCTCCCGTCCATCTTCCGGGCAGCCGAGTACGAGAACGCCATCTTCCGGCTCGCGAAGGAGCTGGAGAAGACCCAGAGGCTCCTCAACGCCCTGGAGTACATGATTATCCCGCGCTACGAGAACTCCATCCGATACATACAAGCCACCCTGGAAGAGAGGGAGCGGGAGGAGTTCTCAAGGCTGAAGCACGTGAAGAAGGTCCTGGAGAAGAAGGTGGCGCAATGAGCGAAGACCTAGTTGATGGGCCGTTCAAGTCCGCTGCCAAGCGGGTCCAGGACGCCTACGACCAGGCCGCCGCAGACCTGAAGGCGAAGGCCGAGAAGGCGAAGTCCGAGGCGCTCAAGAAGGTCGGCCAGTAGGCTTCTCATTCTTCCCGACTACTACCTGTATCACCTTCCATATCACGAGCATTCCCAACACGAACCCCGCCGTGGAGAAGGCGATGGCGAGGACGCTTCCGGGATACCCGGCCTGTCCGCCCACATAGAGCCCAAGGAGCGCCCCTCCGAGTATGAGGGGGGTGAGCACCAGGGCTGTGGTCACTACCACTATCAGCAGAGCCCTCCTGCCCTTGCTCAACGAGCGGGGGCCCTGGGGGCGCGGGTAAAATCGTTGTGGGGCCCGGGGCTACTCACACTTCGAGTAGCCGCAGGAGCCGCAGTGGTAGCACCCGTTCTCGAAGACCAGGGTGTTCTCATGGCAGTCGGGGCAGGTCCCCCCCGGCGACTTTGGGTTCCCTTCGGTGGGGAACCCCGACTCCTTTACCACGTGGTTCAGGGTCAGGAGCTCCAGCGCCTTGGCTATTGCGTCGGGGATGGACTGGAGCTGGGTCCCCTCGTCCCAGGAGACGTACTTCCCCTTTATCCCCTTGAGGGTGGACACGACGTTCTTGATGTCGCCGCCGTGCTGGAGGTAGAGGCTTATCAGCCTCCCCAGGGCCTCGGCGTCAGCCTTCTCGTCCCCCCCGGACTTGCCCAGGGTCACGAAAACCTCCTTCAGCACACCGTTGTCCGTGTTGGCCGTCACATAGATGCCTCCCTGTGGGAGCCTCAGCTTGAGTGTTCTCCCCTCCATCATCTTGGGGCGCTCGAACTCCTCCTGAGGCGACTCGACCTTCTTCACCAGCTTCTCTGTCTCGAGGATGCCCTCCCTGCTCCCCTC
>DAEE01000063.1:18403-21951 GCA_002495205.1 Thaumarchaeota archaeon UBA183
ACCTTGAACTCCCCCTCGCTGAGCGACTTGCTCCTCCTCGTGTAGAAGAGAGCGAACACCGGCTCTACGCCGCTGCTCGTCCCTGCGAGGATGGAGCCAGAGCCCACAGGCGGGATGGTGGTGATGGCGGCGTTCCGGATGCCCTGGGCCCCGATCTTCTCCTTCACCTTGTCATCGAGCTTAGCGATGAAGGGCTGGGCGAGGTGCTTCTCGGCGTCGAAGGCCGGGAAACTCCCCTTCTCCTTGGCAAGGTCTGTGGAGTAGTCGTAGATCACATTCTTGATCCTCTCGAAGAGGTGGTCCACGAACTCGATGGTCGAGTCCTCGTCGTACTTCAGGCCCAGCTTGATCAGCATGTCCCCGAGCCCTGTGATTCCCACCCCCACCCTCCTGCTGTGGAGCGACGCGTCCTTCTGCTGGGGGAGCGGGTGCCTCTCCGCGTTGTAGTCCAAGACGTTGTCGAGGAACCGGACCCCGTACTGCGTCGCCCTCGTCAGTCCGTCCCAGTCGATGCTGGCCCTTTCCGTGAAGGGCTCCTTGACGAAGGCGCTCAGGTTGACAGAGCCCAGGCAGCAGCAGCCGTAGCTCTCGAGGGTCTGCTCGCTGCAGGGGTTGACCCCCTGGACTTCCATTCCGTTGTACTCGGTCGTAGATTCCCTCTTGATCGTGTCCCAGAACAGGACCCCGGGCTCCGCAGACTGCCAGGCGCCCTTGACCAGGGACTTCCAGACGTCCCTCGCTCTTACCGTCTTGTTCACCTCGACCTTCTCATTCTTGAAGTGCAGCTCGAAGTCCCCGTCCGTCTCAACCGCCTTCATGAAGTCGTCGGAGATCTTCACAGAGATGTTGGCGTAGTTCACCTTCTTGAGATCCTTCTTCACGCTGATGAACTCCATCACGTCCGGGTGGTCCACCCTGATGGTGATCATCAGGGCCCCCCTCCTTCCTGCCTGGCCGATGGTGCCTGTCGTGGTGGAAAGGAGCTCCATGAAAGAGACTGCACCTGAGCTGTAGATGGCCGAGTTGTTCACAGGCGCGCCGCGCGGCCGGAGGACAGAGATGTCGGTGCCGACGCCGCCACCAAAGCTGTAGGTCCTGGCGGCCTCCTTGCACCATTCGAAGATCGCTTCAATCGAGTCTTCCCTAATCCTGAAGAAATAGCAGTTCAGAAGGGTGGACTTCCTGATCTGGCCCGCCCCGAAGAGCACCCTGCCTCCCGGGACGAAGCGGTAGTCCTCAAGGAGCCAGTAGAACTTCGACGCCCACTCCTTCCGCTTGTCATCCTCCTTCTCTGGAGAAGCAAGCTCCTTGGCGACCCTGCGCCACATGTCCTCGGGGCGCTTCTCGATCTGCCTCCCGCTAGCGTCTCTCAGCGCGTACTTCTCATAGAAGACCCTGGCGCGCAACTCATCTCCTCCGAAAGCCGCGAGGGTCTCTGGTGGGAGAACGACTTCTCCCTTCTGCTCTCCGGCGTCCGGAGAGTCACGTGGTTGTTCGACGATTGACGTCATAACTTTAGCCTCGACCCCATCGCCCTACGCATATATTTCAACCACGGCTCATCGCGAGTTAACCAACACGCGAGGGGCGGCCACGTGGAGACGCGACATGAGGCGCTCCACTGTAAACTCTTCTTGACAAAAAGTCGAGCCGGTTCGCGGGTGCTAGGCCGCTGTCGAATACTGCGTCATGGCCACAGACTTGCACCGAGGGCATCTCGCCGAATTCTGCGGGAGCTTCGCGCCGCAGTTCCTGCACACCGAGATCGTCCTGTCCACCTTGAAGTAGGGGAGCTTCGGCGTGGCGTTGAGGATCAGGTTGTAGATTCCCCTGACCTCGTCTGAGGAACCGTCCAGGGTCATCGAGACTCCGCCGTTGAGCCCGACCGAGAGCTTCGAAAGGTAGTCCATCTTCTCATGGTTCTCCAGGTCTGCCAGCTGCAGCCTCGGCGCCTGGGTGTAGGCCCCCTTCTGCAGGGGCTGGAGGTTCGCCTTCCCATACTTCTCCGAGTCGAGCGTCGCCAGCCTCAGGGCCCCGTCCAGGTCCAGCATTGCCACCCCAAGCCTGTCTATCTTGGTGGACTTGTCGTCTGCCACCTGGGTGGCCGTCCCAACTATCTTGTCGGCCAGCTCGTAGCGGGAGCCGGTAGTCGGGTCCCGGATGAGGCTCGCAAGGGTCTCGTCCAGGCCCACCAGGTTCATGATTAGAGGCATGGTGTCAGAAGTGACCGCGTCCGACCCGGCTGCGAGCGAAGGAAGGAGGCCCCGCTTCAGCGTCCTCTCGATGAGCCTCCTCCTGGTCGAGAGGGCGTCAGACGCCACCCCTATGAGGAGCGCCAGCTTGGCCCGGAAGTAGGTCTCGTCCTGGTTGGAGTCGTAGGCAAGCCTGGGCAAGTTGAGGCTCAGCCCGTGAAGCACGCTCACGTTGTCGGCCTGGGACTCCGGAGAAAGCACATTGGCATTGAGCCCGAGGAAGCTCCTGCGCTGGTCAGAGGAGACGAAGGCTATCCTCCCGCCGTTGAAGATTATGGAAGCGGCGTCTTTCAGCACCTTTGTGTCGTCCACCCTGTTGGGCTTGGCGAGGAGGAGCCTCACGTCCGGCCGGGGGGTCTCCTCCACATACCCCTTGTAGGCGCCCAGGGCCGCGTCCAGGGCCTTGTCCATCACCTCCCGGGGCACGTCGTCGTGCCTGTAGGGGTTCAGGTCCAGGCTGATTGCCGGCCCGACCGAGCCAGCGACGGGGGACCCGATGGTCTCGAAGAACCTCAACAGGACCGTCTCCAGCTCCCTCTTCCCCCTTGACTTGCAGTAGGGGCCGAGGTACTGGAGGAAGTTCCTGAAGGTGACTTCGTCCGACACCTCACGGGTCATCATGGACGCCATGTTCAGCAGTATGTTCAGGGCCCTCTCAGCGCTCTCGGGGCTCGGAATCATGGAAGCGTTGGGGATTCTGCCCCTGGGGTTGAGCCCAGCGCTCCTGATTGAAAGGAGGTCGACGAACACCGTGTCGGGGGTGAGCCCCCACGACCCTGCATTGGTGATGTGGATATCCCCCGAGAGGTGGGCGTCGGCGACGTCACGGGGGAGCTGCTCGAGCAGAAGGTACTCCGAGAAGACTTGCTTCCCCGTCTGGTGGACCAGCGACTCCACGTTCCCTCCGTCGTCCCCTGCCTTCCCGAGGAGTTGGGTCACGTCGTAGATGGGCATCCCCAGCCTCGTGAGCTTGTGCCTGTATTCCTCCATGCTGTGCTCCACCAGGAGGGCATTGACTATCTCGCGAATGAGGGGGGCAGTGAGATACTGGGTCTGGAACTTGTAAAGCCTCGACTCCGTCTCGCTCGTTATCTTCTGCGCCAGCTCCACAGGCATCCCTGCTTCTTTCACAAGCGACTGCAGGATTTTGTTCGCATTGAACTCCTCCATGGTCTGGTGAGACGTCCTCACGTACAGCTTGCCGCTCTCGACCAGCGACTGCTCCTCAATCTGGCGGGTCAGGTTGAGCACCAGCCTGCCGAGGTTTGTCACAGTGTACTTCCTCTCCTGCCTGTT
>DAEE01000063.1:22030-31573 GCA_002495205.1 Thaumarchaeota archaeon UBA183
ATCACGCTGTAGATGGTCTTGACCCTTCGAGGAGCTGCCTGCAACGCGGCGGGGACGTCGCGGTCAATTCTATTTAACATTAAACGAACTCGAATTCAGCTGGGGGTTGTGGAGATGGGGTCGCCCGGATTTGAANNCGGGGATCTCAAGCGCCCAAGGCCGCTTCCCACGGGGATTGAAGCCTAGACCAGACTAGCCGACGACCCCACTAACGCGCCGGTCCGGTCCGGCGTAGTTATGGATTCTGGGGCGCAGGCGCAGACGGCTTCCCCCGAGACACAAACCTGCTCCCGACCACGAAGTACCTCCACTTCCGCCCCGTCGCCGCCGTTATCCCGACCCTGCTGCTGACGCCGATTCTCCTCGGCCTGGGCCCATTCTCAATATACAGGGCATCGGAGGTCACCATGTCCTCGCCGTTCATCCGCCGGTCCATGCCGAGCGCCTGGGTCAGCCTCCCGGGCCCGTCCGCCAGGTGCGCCCCCTCCCTCAGATGCCTGTTGCGCGCCATCTCATCGGCACCCTCCAGGGGCTCCATCGCCCTGAGGAGCACTGCCCCGGGAATGCCGTGCCCTTCTGTGGTCACGTTCAGGCAGTGGTGAAAGCCATAGATGAAGTAGAGATAGGCGTGGCCTGCCTCGCCGAACATCACGGAGTTCCTCGCCGTCCTCCCACCATAGGCATGGCTGGCAGGGTCCCTGCTCCCCCGGTATGCTTCTGTCTCCACTATGACCCCCGAAAGCCTCCTCCCCCCGTCCACCCTGACGAGCCTGCACCCCAGGAGGTCCCTGGCAACCTCGGGCGTGTACCTCTCGTAGAATGCCCGTCCGAGCCTCGCCAACTCCCTCGTCACCTGATGCCCGGCGCCAGCCGTGTTAATTAGGGCAACCCGGTCTGCCGTCTGGGTTGCGAGTCATAGCAGACCTCCACATCCATTCAAAGTACGCGATGGCGACCAGCAGAGACACGGACCTAGAGCACCTTGCTGAGGGGGCGAGGCTGAAGGGGCTGAGCCTCCTCTCCACAGGCGACTTCTCTCATCCCAAATGGTTCGCCGACCTGAAGGCGAAGCTCGGGCCTGGTCCGGGAGAGGGGCTCTACTCCTACCACGGGATGACCTGGCTCCTAGGAAACGAGGTGAGCACGGTCTACAGGCAGGAGGGTCGTGGACGCAAGGTCCACCACCTGCTCTATGCACCCGACTTGGAAACAGTGGAGCAGGTGAACGAAATGCTCTCAGGTTTCGGAAGCCTAGGCTCAGACGGCCGGCCTGTGCTCACGGGGATGGACTCGGCAGAGCTGGTCGAGCGCGCCTCCGCAGTTTCAAAGGATGTGGTGGTGATCCCTGCCCACGCCTGGACCCCTTGGTTCGGAGTCTTCGGGAGCAGGTCCGGGTTCGACTCGCTGGAGGAGTGTTACGGGGACCAGGCCAAGAGGATATTCGCGATTGAGACAGGCCTGAGCAGCGACCCGCCGATGAATTGGCGCCTGTCGTCTCTTGACAGCGTGGCGCTGGTCTCGAACTCCGACGCCCACTCGCCGAATCCGTGGCGCCTCGGCAGGGAGGCTAACGTCTTCGACCTTCCAAGGTTTAGCTATGCGGAGCTGTTCGGCGCCATCAGGGCCAGGGACCCGAGGACGTTCCTTTTCACCGTCGAGGTCGACCCTGCCTACGGGAAATACCACTTCACTGGACACCGCAGGTGCGGCGTCTCCCTCCCCCCCGGGGACGCCCTGAAGCTTGGGAACAGGTGCCCGAAATGCGGCAAACCCCTGACAGTCGGGGTCCTCCAGAGGGTCGAAGAGCTTTCCGACAGGCCAGAGGGATATGTGCCGAGAGGCGCGGTCCCCTACCGCCGCCTGCTCCCGCTCTACGAAGTCATCTCCTACGCGACGGGGGTAAGGAGGCTCTACGCCAGGCGGGTCCTGGAGCAGCAGGACGCGCTCATCCGGGCATTCGGGAGCGAATTCTCAGTGCTGCTGGAAGCCTCACACGAGGAACTGGCGAAGGCGGCGGGGACCGCGGTCGCCGATGCCGTCCTCATGTCCCGGGAGGGCAGAGTAGGGGTGACTCCGGGGTTCGACGGGGAGTACGGAGTCCCCCTGTTCCCTTGAGCGGATTGCCTCATCGATGTCAACTAAACTCATTAACCGCAGGGACGGAACGGGCGTGCGCTCATTTGAAGTCGGAACTTGAGGCGGCCGGGCTCATCGCTCTCCTCTTCGTCGTGACCTTCGCCCTCGGCATAGAGTTCGGGGGTTCGGGGCTCGCGGCCGCCCTGGGCGGATTCGGTCCTCCTGGCTCTCCACAGCCGAAGGCAGCCGCCACCCCCCCTCCTCCTCTGTTCGTGCTCCGGGCAGAGGGAATCAACCCCAAGGACCTCTACTCATCTGCATTCTACAAGGCAATCCCCGCAGAAATGATGGTCCCCCTCGTGGGCCTTCATGCGATGCTCGTGTCCGCAGGCAGGGGTCTCCCCACCCACTTCGAGCGGACCCCTTCCATCCTGATGATGACGAACGCGTCAGGCATCGCTTCGGGCTACCTCCCCCAGGGGGATTACGAGGTTGACATCTCGGGCTCGAACTTCGCCGTGAGTACGGCGATCACCCTCTCGGACAACACGACCTCGACTCTCAGCCTCACTCTGAGCCCGTCGGCCAGGGATGTCTCTACCATGAAGGTGGTGTCCCAGGATTCGGTCATCGGGCTGGAGCCGACCTCAAAGTTGTACGCCCTCCTGAACTACACTTCCGCTCCTTCGGACGGGTTCTCGGAGCTGGTGGGGTTCGAGCCCGTCGACAGCGCCACTCCAGCCTCCGGGATTGTCTTCTACGTCAACAGCACGGTGTTCGGCGGAGCTCAAGTGTCGCTCAACGCAACAATACTCGGATCTTACCCCGGGACCCAGGGGTACTGGGCAACACTCTCCCCGTCAGGTTCCTACCCTGCCTACCCCTCCGTCAGCGTGATTCTCTTCCAGTATACGCCAATCGTAGAGGTGAACTACACTGCCGGCTGACGTCCTCTCCACCGACGCACTGCTAGTCGTCCTGGACTGCGCTGTATTTGCCCTCCTCGCAGGGGCACTGTTCGCGCTTCGGAGGATCAGGCCTCCGGTCGTCCAGGACATTCAGGGGGCCTTCCTCGACCTGGACAGGTCGATAGGCAAGTTTGTCCCAGACATGCCCCCTGGGTATACCTGGGAGGAGGCGGTGGCGCGGCTGAAGGGCGCAGGCGTGGAAGTCGACTGGCCGAAAATGGAGTCAAGCCTCGCCGGCTACGAGGCCTACAGGTACGGAGGACGGGAAATGCCAAAGGGAGGCGAAGAGGAGGTGGCCAGGCTCTCGATGAAGATTAGGAGGAGAATAGTTGGATACAGGAATAAGAGAGAAAGTACTAGGGGAGATTAGCAAGGTCGTAGTCGGGCGGGAGAAGGAGGCAGAGCTCCTCCTGGTCTCCTTCCTGGCCCAGGGCCACGTCCTTCTGGAGGGAGTGCCTGGTGTCTCGAAGACTATTCTGGCCAAGTCCTTCGCCAAATGCATGGGGCTCGACTTCAAGCGGATCCAATTCACGCCGGACATGCTTCCCATGGACATGGTCGGGGGGTTCGTGTTCAACATGAAGGACAGGGAATTCGAGTTCAGGCGCGGCCCTGTGTTCACAAACCTCCTGCTCGCAGACGAGATCAACAGGGCCCCGCCAAAGGTCCAGAGCGCCCTCCTTGAGGCCATGCAGGAGGTGCAGGTCACTGTCGAAGGGAACACTCAGAAGCTCCCGTTCCCCTTCATGGTCATCGCCACCCAGAACCCCCAGGAGTTCCAGGGAGTCTACCCCCTACCCGAGAACCAGCTTGACAGGTTCCTGATGAAGATCACACTCCCATACCCAGACAGCGCGACCGAGTCCAAAATCATCAAGAGGAACCTCGATGAAATGGACACCGCCGAAGTTAATGAGGTGTTCGAGCCCAAGGAACTCGAGAGGATTCTCCGAGAAGTGGAAAAGGTGCGCGTGTCAGACGAGATCGTCACCTACCTCTCAACCGTTGCCGAGGAGACCAGAAAGGAGCGGAGGCTCAGCCTGGGGGCGAGCCCGAGGGCGATGGTCCACCTCATACACTGTGCCAGAGCGAACGCCTACCTTGGCGGGAGGGATTTCGTGACCCCCGAGGACGTCAAGAAGGTCTCTTCCTATGTCCTCGCCCACAGGCTCAAGCTCGACCAGTCGGCAGTGCTGACCGGTACCGTCGCCGACCCCTCCCAGGTCGTCCAGGACATCTTCACAAAAGTGAGACCTCCACGATAAGCATCACCAAGCGCGGGAGGGACTTCCTCCTCGCTACCGTCTTCGTGTCGCTCATGGGGGCCATAGGGAACTACGCCTGGGCCCTTGCCCTCTCCCTGTCACTGACCGTGGCGACCGTCACCGCGTTCGCGGTTCTGGTGCTGTCGCCGAGGAAGGCGTTCCAGGTGACCCTCGGCCCGGGGCTGAAGAGAACCTTCAAGGGGTCGGGGCTCTCCTTCCCTGTAGTCTTCGAGTCCCCCAGGGAGGAGGCCCGGGCCGTGGTCGAGCTGCTCCGCGCCCCGGAGGGCGCCCAGGGGAGGCTAAGGCCGGCTCCAGACCACGGCCAGGTGCTGACCGTGAGTTCGCGGTTCTCTGGCGTGTTTTCTGGCTGGTCCCTGAAGGTGGGCAGGCTCGACCCCCTGGGGCTGTTCACAAGGTTCGAGGAGCGCACACTCGACCTCACCGCGGAGTTCCTTCCAATCTCGCTCCTCGCAAGGCGGGAGGGAGTGTTGGTAAGGGCAGCCATGCTGGGGGACCGCCCGGCGGGCACCAGGGGCTTCGGCCAGGAGTTCTACTCAGCCGAGCTCTACGATGCCTCCCACGACTCCAAGGGGATACTCTGGAAGCGGCAGGCCAAGATGGGAGGGGACAACCTGATGGTGAGGGTCGGGGAGGCGAACATCCCCGAGACACTGACAGTGTGCCTGCTGGAGTCGCAGGAGAGGATCCCGAGGGAGCTCCCCGCATGGATGGACCTGGCCTCGGAGGCGATTTCCATGATCGGGGTCACATGCCTGGATTCTGGGTCGAACCTCAGGGTGATTCACCAGGTTGGCAGCGAAGCCACTTCGGAAGACGCCAGGGACCTCAAAGGGCTGGCAGACCTGCTGACCTCCCTCTGGCGGGAGCACCCTTCGAAGAAGGCGCGGGGGCCCCCAGAGGCGGGGATAATCATCACAGGTGAGCCGGAGATGCAGGACCCGGAGATCTTCGGCATGCTGCTCAGGAAGCCATCGGTGGTACTCACCTTCTCCAGCGGAAAGGTTTCTCATAGCCCCCGTGTCGTCTTCTTCAAGGGAAAAGAGAACCTCGGTGCTCTCGTAAGCAGGGTGCTCGGCCAGTGAAGTACACAGTCGTGGTGTCATTGGCTGCAGCCGCAGCATTGCTGGCGCTCTACGTCAGTTTCATCGACGTCTTCGTGGGAGCGAACCTCCTCGCTGGGGCGACGGCCCTGGAGCTTTGCATCTTCTTTCTACAGTTCGTCAAGGTCATCTCGATTCTGGCGATCAAAAGACTCCGGAACGCCCCGACGGCAAACCTGGTCGACATTCTGGGGGCCGAGCTGGTAGTCCTGCTCCCTGGGCTCGTCATAAGCGACCTGTACCTGGGGTTCGCACCAGCCCCTTCACTCATGGTCCAGATACTGCTGGCCTGGATTGCAGGCGTGGGGGCCTTCGCAACTCCCTTAGCGGCCTACAGGCTCGCCAGGGCAATGATGCGTGGGGAGGTGCTCCTCGCTGTCCTCCCTTCCGCTGTCTTCTTCTCTGAATTCATGATACTCCTCGTCGCGGGCGCGAACGCTGCAGCCGCCTCCGGGTTGGGCCTTGCGGGCCTTTCCCGAGCCATGCTGCTTGTTGGAGCCGGCATCAACACAGTGGGCGCCCAGGTCGCAGGGGTGACGGCCCTCCCGCCGCTCGGGATTCTCTACGTTTCGCTGCTCCTCTACGCCCTCTCCCCGGGGGATGCAGGACAGCAGTCAAGGCTCAGGAGCGTCGCCTCGTTCGCTCTCATGGCGACGCTGGTGACCTACGCTGGCGCCTACGCTGCTTCATGGTTTGCGGTGAGCCTGGCCTACATCGTGCTCCCTCCTACCCTCTTGGGTTCGGCAATCATGTGGTGGGTGACCCGTGAAGGCTAGTCCGGCCCTCCTGCTCTGCCTGGCGCTCGTCGCCACGGGAATGACCCCGAGGGGGGCCGCAGGGCAGGTCGTGGTGTCCCTCCCCGTCCCGGACGTAGGCCTCGGGTTCGGTCCGTCCAGCGTCCAGCCCATCTCCCTGGGGGTGCCAGTCTACACCCAGGGGGACGACATGTGGTTCGAATCATACTACAACTCCACCATCGACGCCACGCTGCTGACCCCTCAGGGGTTGGATAGGACCGGGGTCGTCGTCGTAGAGCCGGGGCAGCTCTTCCTGCTCTACTCGTTCAACGGGGCCGACCCCGACGGTCCCTGGATCCTGTCGGTCACCAGCTCCCAGGGGGTGACTGACGTCTTCGTCCACGTCTATTCCCCTGATGGCTCCCTTAGGCCAGCCTACGACGGGGCCAGGCTGAACGGGAACGAGCTGAACCAGACCTTCACCCTCCCTCCTACTGACGCCTCCAACATCCAACTCTGCTCCGTCGGCCAGGGCTCCGGGCACTCCTTCGGCTTCGGGCTGGCAGGGGGGTTGAACGGGACGGTCGACGTCTCCCTTGCGGGCAACAGCTCCCAGTTCAGCGTCACCGGCACAAGCTCCCCCTTGTCCGTGTGGCTGGAGCTGTACTCCCAGTACTCCTACGTGACAGGGAACGGCGGAACGGTCTCCCAGAACCTTCTCGTCGCCACCACCCCAGTCGTCTCGGCCCCACCTCCAAGGGCGAATCAGCAGGTATTCCTGCTTCAGCAGATGCCCATCCGTCAGGGGCGTTTCGACGCAAGGGTCTTTGACCGGACGGTCTCCGGCCTTGTCCTGCACGACGCCGAGTTTCTCAGGACCGTGAACGGCACATGGGTTTCTCTGACCAGCTGCACGTCAAGAGAGAACGCCTATTCTTCCGTGCTTCCTCTGACGACAAACCTCGATTCCTCCAACAGCACCTGGCCCAGGCAACTTCTCACGATGTATACCATGGCGGGAATCGAGTCGTACAGCGAGACAGCGATACCAGGGGGCGAAGCTGCCCTCCACTTCAAGGACTTCCCTGACAACAACCCGCTCACGGGCGTGGCCTTCTCCCCCTCGGGGCCAGGGCTGGAGGAGTTGGAATGGGACGCGGCCAACAGCTCCGTCTACCTTCTCACCAGCAGCTATCCGAGCGACGTCAGCATCCGGCTCTCGTTCAGCGGGATCGCCTTCGAAACACTCAACATGTCAATCCTCGCGCCGTACACCTCCAAGTCGTTCCATGTGGACGCCGGCACTCTCGTGGTCTCGGCCTCCCAGCAGGGAAAGGTCGTAGCCAACGCCACCCTGAGCGTCGGCGCCATGGGGTCACAGCTCCAGGCCGTCAAGGCAAGCGCGGCTGGAAGCGCCTCGATTCTCCTGCCGCCTGGAGAGTACAACGTGTCAGCGAGCTACGGCGGAGTCTCGTCCAGCAGGGTCGCCACAGTCGCGCCTGGACACATCAGCTCCATCAGCCTGGATCTCACTCAGCAGTCGGTGCCTGTCGATCTCTACCTTCTAGCCGGGCTGGGCGGGGCTGGTCTGATTGCAAACGTCTTCCTCTGGCGCCTCTACCTTCAAAGGCGCAAGACCTACGGCTGAGGCGGACGGAACCAGCACCGCTGCGGCCCTCTCTCTCACGACTTCACGCCGAGGCTAGCCGGGGACTGACCACGACCGCCGCTGGGCCCCCTCCCATCCTGGAGTAGATCGGGAGGACTGCGAGAAAGAAACCGAGGAAGAACGCGTAGCCGATCCAGTCATGCACCCCCCAGAGCGCTGCCGATCCGAACTGGTAGCCGACCCAGAGGAGGACTAGGATCCTCACAGAATTCAACAGAATGAGCGCGAGCACCCCTGCGACCGCCAGCTTGGTCGTTGTGCGGAGGTCCTTCCTCATGTCAAGGTGCATGAGCGCCAGGAGCCCCAGAAACATCGTCACCGAAGATATGCTCGAGCACCCGGGGGTCACGACCCCACTGACCATCTCGCCGGACTTCGAAAGGAGCTGGAACTGGGTGCCCTGCCATGCGACCGGGAACCCGGCAAAGCCAACGAGCTTGGCAGACAGCCCCGAGGAAAGGGCCGCAAGGGGTTCTCCGAAGGCCCAGAGGAGGACCGCGGGAGCACCCACAGCTGCACCGTACACCGCGGCGTAGGGAAGCATGAATCGCACCGCGGACGGGATCACCAGAAGCGAAGCCGCATAGAAGGTGAGAACCACCGCGATTCCCGACACGGCCAAGGTCTGGCCGGTCACTGGTTCCAGCACAGCCAACGACAGGAGGGCAACGGCGCCGGCCACACGGACAGGGAGCCTGTTCTGAACGCTTCCCTCAGCTCCGATGGCCCGGGCAAGCTCCCTCCACCTCAGCGCGAAGACGAGCGTCAGGAGAGCGACTATGGGGATGGCCACGAAGAGGCCCCCGAACGCGTCCCCCGCCGACTGGCTGACCAAAGCGGGGAAGTTGGGCGCAGTCACAGCGCAAAATGCGAGGGCGAGCCCGACCCAGAGAACGAACCTAGCTCGGACGTCCAACTGCGAGACCTGTTCTGAGGCCCGAACTTGCCGAGCCTTTCGCCTCCCTCATCATGAGGTAGGCCACCACGATCACCGCCAGAAACACAGCGACGAAGGCAGCTTGGTAGGGGAACTCTGGCACCGGTGTGGTGCTGGTCGACGAGGAGGTCGTGGCAGTCTGGGTGGTCGAAGTGGTGCTGCTNNGTCGTGGTCGACTCGGAGCTCGTGGTGCTGGTTGTGGTGCTGCTCGTGCTCGTCGTCGTTGAACTTGAGGTGCTACTTGTGGTGGAAGTGGTGGAGGTAGTGGTGGTTACAGTCGCCGAATACGCGAAGGTTGTGCTATTGGAAACTGTTGGAGGGAAGGCGCCCCATGTGGCGTTGACCGTGTAGGTCCCTGGCGTCCAATCAGAACTCCCTCCTGCGACCGTAGTATAGTTGTAGCCCCCCGTGGCGGCGTCTGGAAACGCCTCTGCCGCGTCAACCAGGCTCCCGGAGGGGTTGAATATCCGGATGGCCACTCCCGTCGAGGCCCCGGGGGCAGGTGAAACTGCGCCACTGATCTTAATCTGCTGACCAGGAGAATAGGACGAAGCGTCTGTCTTCACGGAGATAGTGTATTTGGTCTGCGCGGTAGCCGCCGGTGCGGCCAAGATGACCGCAAACAGAGCGAGGACCGCCAGGGCGGTATACGGCCTGCTGACCAAGACGGTCTAATACCGTCGTCTACGTAAATAAACCTAACAAATCGAAAGAATACACGGGCAACGGAGGGCCACGGCTCTCGGTTGTGTGGGGGTAGTCGGATTTGA
>DAEE01000002.1 GCA_002495205.1 Thaumarchaeota archaeon UBA183
GGACCGGTAGGAAGGACGTTCAACCATGCTTCTCTCGAGAAGAAAGAATCGGGTGAAAGAATCCCGGTACAGAAAGCAGTTTAGCCAACAGAAAACGGTTTTATCTTCTGCCATGGTTCGCGGGGAGGAGACCTAGTTGTCAGCGGGCGAGCGGAGACTCGCAGCCATAATGTTCACCGACATAGTCGGCTACTCTCTCACCTCAGCTCGTAACGAGAAGAAAGCCCTGGAGCAGGTGGCCGAGCTCCGAAGCCTACTACAGGGAGTGTTCTCGAAATTCGACGGGAGGGTGGTGAAGACGATGGGGGACGGCTTCCTCGTGGAGTTCGCCAGCGCGGTAAAGGCGGTGGACTGCGCCATCGAAGCCCAGAAGGAGCTGGCGCGCATCAACACCGATAGGGCGGCCGACGACAAGCTCAGGATCAGGATAGGCATTCACGTCGGAGACGTTATCCACTCGGAAGGGGACGTCCTGGGCGACGCGGTCAACGTCGCTTCAAGGGTCCAGTCACTGGCGGACCCGGGGGGAATTCTTGTGACAAGACAGGTGTTCGACCAAGTGAAGGGGAAGGTTCAGTCCAGCATGAACACGACCGGCCTCCACGAACTCAAGAACATCCCAGGTCAGGTCGAGATATTCAGAGTCCTCCCGCGGCCCGCAGACCTCGAGAAGACCGGAAGGCATGAGCTGGACCCGCACCGCGTGGCGATACTGCCTTTCGCCAACCTTAGCCCCGATCCCAACGACGGATACTTCGCCGATGGCCTAACTGAGGAACTAATCTCCACCATCTCGAGGATAGGTGAACTGAGTGTGATTTCGCGGGCGTCTGCGATGAGGTACAAGGACATGAGGCCGTCGACAGACCAAGTCGGCCAAGAGCTGAGGGTTGGGACCATCCTGGAGGGGAGCGTAAGGAAGGCTGGGAACAAAGTAAGGATCACCGCAGAGCTGCTGGATGTCGAAGGTGACAGGTACATCTGGTCGCAGAACTATGACAGAGACCTGACCGACATCTTCGGCGTCCAGGGCGACATTGCCCAGAAGGTGGCCGATGGGCTGAAGGTGGAGCTGCTCATGAAAGAAAGGCAGAGCCTGGGGAAGAGGACCACCATCAGCACCGAAGCGTACACTCTCTATCTGAAGGGCCGCTACTACTGGAACGAGAGGTCCGAGGCCGGGGTGAACAAGGCCATCAGGTACTTCCAGGAGGCAGCAAGACTCGATCCTCGCTTCGCCGAGGCCTACTCCGGTCTCGCCGATGCCTACATGATCCTAGCCGATTACCGGTGGATGGAGCCTGGGACCGCTGGGGCACTAGCCAAGGAGAACGCAAATAGGGCTCTCTCTATCGATGACACCATCGCAGAGGCACATGCGTCGCTCGGACTCATATCTGTCAACCACCTCTGGGATTTCGCGGCCGGGGAGCAGGAGTTCAAGCGCGCAATCAGGCTGAACGCGAACTACGCCCCCGCCTACCACTGGTACGCGGTCATGCTCTACTACAGCAGGAGATATCAGGATTCGCTGGAAATGATTCGGCGCGCCGCAGAACTGGATCCCAACTCTCATGTGATTAGGCAGGGGATGGGGACGGCCCTCCTCGGTCTCGGCAAGACGTCGGAGGCCCTGCAGATCTTTCGCCGGGTGGCGGAGGAAAACCCCGACTTCATGGCCGTCCGTTACTGGATGGCGGTAGCCTACCTGCTCACGGGGGAGTTTCCAAAGGCCGTAGAGGAAGCAGAAAAGGAGGTGGAGCTCGACGCCGGTTCAGACGACTCCAGGCTCGACCTCGCCTGGGTCAAAGGGGTGGCAGGAGACAGGGAAGGAGCGTCGCACATCCTTGATGAAGTCAGGTCCAGAGGAGGGGGGCAGAACTCTCCGGTCTCGGTCGCAGCAGTCGAGTTGGCCATCGGTAATGCGGACAAGGGATTCGACCTCCTCAGGGCAGCCTTGGAGGGGCATGATCCTTCCCTGCTCTACTTCAGGAGCGTACCTGCTTTCTCGAAATACTGGAGTCACCCGAGGTGGGTCGAAATCGATCGGGGGGCTGGCCTCCCGTCCTAGGCCTTGGTCACCTGAGAGAGGTCATTCCGCAGAGACTGGAGGTCGAGGCCCGGGGGCGCCTCTTTCAGCTTCTTGCTCAGCCAGTCAGGGCTCAGGACGGCGAAGGCCTCGTCGCAGTATGCTGAGTAAAACTGCCAGCTCATCTGTTTAGGTGCGCCCCAGGTGACCACCAAGAGGCTCTTCTGGTCGTAGGCGAATGCGGGAACGCAGTGCCCATTGTTCTTGTTGGGAGCCGCGTTCCCCTTGGGACCAGAAGGAGGCACAACCCATGGGACGCTCGGGTCCCCGACCCCGTTAGGGACTGCGAATTCAGGGAGAGCCAGGCCGATGTAGCAGCCTCCGAAGAGATAGATGCTGTCCTGTGCTTGGAGGGTGTTGTTCAGATCCAGTTTAGCGAAGGCGAAGATCTTGTCCGGGCCAAAACCTGACTTCCGCCAGAACTTCAGGATGTCGAGCATGTTTACCCCTTCGTCGGGATTGCCATGGACAAAGTGGTTGTAGACGTCGAGTATGGTAGAATCGGGGAGGGTCTTCTCCTTGCCGGTGTTGGCGGTCCAGTCCTGGACCATGTGGCCTGCTGCGGCACAGGTGCAGTCACCGTACTTGTCGTTGCCGTACAGAGGCCAGACCTTCACCTTTGCGGCGTAGTCGACCGAAGCCGGTGGGGGGGCGAGTCCCTTGGTCAGGTACTTCGAGAGGAGCAGGGTCCGGGAGTCGAACTTCGGCGGTGCCTTGCCCAGCTTCAACGATGTCCTATCTTGGGCCATGGCCGGGTTAATGAGCGTTTGGCAACCTTGCTCGTTCCCTGGCAACGGATTTTAGACGGCCTGAACCCTTCGCTGGCATGGCCAGGAAGGGATACCGCGTCATCGCCGAGTTCTCGATTCATCCCATAGGCGAGGGGACGAGCGTGAGCAGGTACGTCAGGAGGGCGCTGGCAGAGCTGAAGAAGACCAAGGGTCTAAGGCTGCAGGTGACCCCAATGGCGACCGTTATAGAAGCGGAGAAGCTCTCCGACATACTTTCCGCTGTAGAGGCGGCCCACGAGTCCCTGTTCCGCATGGGAGCAAGGAGGGTTGACTTCATTTTGAGGGTGGACGACAGGCGCGATAAGGAAAGGCGCATGGAAGACAAAGTAAGAACAGTATCGTAGCCGAGACTTACCATCGCTTCGAACGCTCTCCTTTTCTACGCGCAAAGGGCGTCGTAACCAAGAATGCAGTTTCAGGAGTCAATGAAGCTGGAAGGCAGCCCCGCATATACCTGGAAGAGGGCGTCGGCAGTCAGCGACATACCGAAGTACTGGCANNGGGACGCGCTCCCTCGAAGTTGTGGAGTCTGTGGGTGGGGCGGTGCGGGTGAAGGTCAGATTTGCCTTTGGAGGTTCCGGAGAGGCAAGCATCTACACCGATGAACAGAAACAGACTCTGACCATCGACTACACGTCAGGGCCGTTCGTAGGAAAGCAGATCATTGCCGTGGACGACAACAGCATCACCGCCGTTTGGGACGTGAAGTTCAGAGGGGTCTTCAGGAT
>DAEE01000048.1:0-9179 GCA_002495205.1 Thaumarchaeota archaeon UBA183
CCCGATTCTAGGAGGCGCGTTACGTGGGCCTGGAAGTCCTTGTCGAACATCCCCGCGGTCCGAGCATGGAGGGTCGGGAAGTGCGGGTGCCTGCTCAGGGCCTTCAGCCAGGAGTTCCACTGCTGCCAAGCTTCCTCGTCGATCCACCCCTTCTTGTAGAGCTCATAGGCCTCCTCGATGATGCCGTAGGAGATCATCAGGCGGCGCACCGTGGCGAAGTCATCTTGTTTGATGTTCGTGTCCGAAGCCAAGAGCCGCGCGAACAGCGGGTCTGACTCCTGACCTGACATTATGAAGTCGTTGTACCTGCCGAGGAGGTTCTGGTACGACGCCTCCTTGACCGCTTTCTCCTGGCTCCGGAATTGGAAGATGAAGACGACCAGCGTGAGAGATATCACGACAGTCTGCACCAGCGTCGCCAGGAGGTCTAATGTGGCAGCATCCACCAAGTCTGCCGGCCGGGAAACACCCGGGGAATATCATTCTTTCTGAATGGGGACTTGCCAATACAGAAGCGCAATGAAGCCTACACACGGCGGAAGAGCCATCATATTGGCCTCCCCTCTCGTAATCTGGCCATGTCCAGGAACCTAGACAGAACCCCCGAAGGCACGTATTCCGAAGTCCACGAATGAGGAATTAAATCAGCACCTCAACAAACCTGTCGGTATGGCCTCCGGGTCGGACGAGCCCGAGTTCAATGCAGGCCGGGCCGAACTCTTCGAAGCCCTCGGCCACCCCATCCGGATTAGGATCCTGCAGGCTCTCGAGGAGAGGCCAATGGGGTTCGCCGAGTTGAAGAAGGTGGTCGGGATCGAAAGCAGTGGACACCTCTCCTTCCACCTGACTAAGCTCGAGGGCCTCCTGAAACCGGGGGACGGCGGGGCGTATACTCTGACAGACGAAGGGAGAGAGGCGCTGCGGGTAGTTTCGGTGACACGAGCCAGCCAGGGCGGCGGGGTGAAGGTGGTCCAGGCGCGACCAGCGCTAAGGAACGTGTTGATTGCGGCCGCAATCGTGGCCCTGGTGCTCTTAGGAGCATTCGCGGTCATGCAACAGGAACAAATTGGAACCCTTTCTCGGCAGCTGTCTCAGCAGGATTCGGGAACGGTGATGCTCAATGGCACAAGGTTCGCCTACGTGGAGGTCCCGGTGGCTTCGTTGAACTACCCCGCCGTCGTGAAGTTCGAGGGAGTGACCTTCAACATAACCTCCGGAACGACAGGTAGCCTACTGTTCATCACCTCTCCCGTTTCAGTTTCTCAGGTTTCAGGCTCCAACGAGACCGTCAGCTTCGTGGTCAAAGCCAACAACGCGACACAATATTCCCAAGGCACTCCGATTATCGTCCATGCTTTCTTGTCGCCGTCCATCAAAGTGACTTTCAGCGATGGTACCCTCGAGTCCTACGTCCAGAACATTGTCGCAACATCGAACCCCGGTCCTTCCTCTAGCCTCTGGTTCTCGCATCACACAAACCCTCAGGCGGGAATCCTGTGGGATTCGAACACGAGTTCGTACATTCTGTATGTCAGCTTAGGGTAGTAGACAGGTCGGAGGACGCGCCCAACGTGCATATGGCTTGCGGAGGCGCAGAGAACCCNNATGAGCGTCCCTCGAACCGGGGCCCACCAGATCCCCGACATGGGCTTCTCCAACGCCTACGTGGTTGAGCTGGAGGGCCAGAGCCTCGCAGTCATCGACACTGGGACGCCGGGGAAGGAGAAGAAGGTGCTCGACTACGTCGCAACTCTCGGGAGGAAGCCGGCAGACGTCTCCTACATCATCCTGACCCACCCTGACGCTGACCACTCGGGGAGCGCCGCAGCCCTGAAGAGGCTGACGGGGGCGAAGCTGGCCATAGGGGAGCTGGACGCGCCGAGGCTTTCAGGGGAGAAGAAGCTCAAGGAGGCCAGCGGCCTCGGAGGGCTGATGCTCGGCCTCTTCGGCTCTATGATGAAGGTGGAGCGGGTCAAGCCCGACCTGGAGCTCAAGGACGGGTCCACTGTCGGCCCGCTGGCCATCGTCGACACGCCCGGGCACACCGACGGCAGCATCTCCGTCTACCTGCCGGGGGCGTCCATATTCGTGGGGGACCTCCTCAGGACCGACAGCACTGGGAAGCTGAAGCTGGCGTCGCCCAACATGAGCAGGGACATGGAGCAGGTGAAGCGCTCGGTGGAGAAAATCTCGAAGCTGGAATTCCGCCAGCTCCTGCCGGGCCACGGAGTACCAATCAACGACGGCGCCTCCAAGGCGCTCAGGGACTTCGTCGCGAACGGCTTCAGATGAGCGCGCGCAGGGTTAATAGAACGAGCTAGCCCCAGATGGCCGAAATGAAGTACGTGAAACTCGGCCCAACAGGCACGCTGGTTTCCCAGTTCGCCCTGGGCGCGTGGCACCTCCCAGGCTCGGGGGAGCGCGACCAGTGGGGCGTCGAGACGGTGGACAAAGAGGAGATGGCAAGGGTCGTCAAGAAGGCCTACGACGCAGGAATCAACTTCATCGACACTGCGAACGTCTACCACGGAAGGATGCAGAACGCGGACCCCCAGCACGCCGGCAACTCCGAGCGGCTTCTAGGCGAGATCCTCAAGGACTACGAGAGGGATTCGATCGTGCTGGCCACGAAGGTCAGGGGCTCGCTTGCCAGCTGGCCCAACGGGGAGGGGCTCTCGAGGAAGCACATCCTGTGGCAGGCGCGAGAATCGCTGGCGAGGCTCCAGACCAGCTACGTCGACCTCTACCAGATTCACTGGCCAGATCCTCAGACGCCCAAGCTCGAGACGCTGACCGCCCTCAACCACCTTATCGACCAGGGGCTCGTCAGGTACATCGGATCGAGCAACCATTCCGCGGCCGAGGTTGAAGAGTTCATGCGGCACGCGAGTGACGGGAGGCTCGAGGGCTTCGTAACGCTGCAGGAGCTCTACAACCTGATTGAAAGAGGGGTCGAGAACGACAGGCTGCCGCTGGCAAAGAAGTACGGTTTCGCGGTGCTGGCCTACTCGCCAATCGCCCAGGGGGTCCTTTCGGAGAAGTACCTCGCGGGCGTCCAGAAGGGGACAAGGGCCTCCTACGCGGACGACATCTCGAAGAACTACCTCAACGCCCAGACCCTCGGCGCGGTCCGCGGGCTTAACGAGATGGCGCGGCGGAAGGGGATCAGCCTTCCACAGCTTGCCCTTTCGTGGATGCTCCACAAGCAGGCGGAACTGGGAGTCACGATAATCCCGTTGCTGGGCATCACAAGCTCGAGGTACCTGGAAGACAGCCTGGGGGCCCTGGACGTCAAACTCTCGCCCGACGACATGAAACAGGCCGAGGAGCTGTCTCGGAAGGCAGTCGTCCTGCCCTGGTGACTGGCAGGCCGTAGCTCTCTTGCAGAGCCCGTTCAGGCCCAGCTCTTCTTATGAAGCCGAAGGACGTCTGCTTGGGCCACGAAACCCTTCGAAGAACTGATTGCCGAAGCGGAGTCCTGGAAGATGGAGGGGTGGGATTTCTCCTCTCTTGGGGGCAGATGGACCGAGACCAGTCCGCCCTGGGACTACAGAGAAAGCGTGGCGTCCAGGCTACCTGGCGCGGACTCGCTGCTCGACCTTGGGACAGGCGGGGGCGAGTTCCTGTCCTCTCTCGCCCCTCTTCCGAAGCAAACTGCCGCCACCGAGGGCTACCCTCCAAACGTCGCCATTGCGAGAGACCGCCTCAAACCGCTGGGGGTCGAGGTGGTCCGGACCTTCTGCGGAGACAACGACGAGGTTCCCCAGCTCGGCAGCCTCCCCTTCAGGGACGGAATCATCGACCTCGTCATCGACCGGCACGAGTCATTCATCGCCGCCGAGGTCTTTCGGGTCCTCAAGCCTTCGGGCGTGTTCGTCACGCAGCAGGTGGGGAGCGCGAATCTGCGCCAGCTCAACGAACTCCTCGGAGCAGGCGTTGGGCCTGACCTGTGGAACATGGACGCCGCTGTGGCACAGCTGGAGTCGGTCGGATTCAAGGTGACCGAGAAACACAGGGCCGAACTCGTCTCCCAGTTCAAGGACATCGGGGCTGTGGTCATGTTTCTTCGCGCAGCCCCATGGCAGGTTGACGGCTTCTCCATCGAGCGGTACAGGAACGAGCTGGAGAGGATGGATCGGCTCATCCGCCGCCTGGGGACCTTGAGGGCGACCGCGACCAGGTTCATGATCGAAGCGACGAAAGGGTAGGCTCGGCAACGCCTATTACGAACCGCCTCCCCACATCCGGACGATGATTTCGAAGTCCACCCAGTTCGTGGTACCGCTGGCAAACAAACCGGGCACGCTCGCGAGGGTCTGCTCAGTGCTAGGGGACGCCGAAGTCAACATCATCGGGTTCTTCGTACCAGAAGCCCAGGGCAGGGCCCAGGCGGCAAGGGTGCTGGTCGTCGACGTTGCGGCCGCCAGGGCCGCCCTCAGGAAGGCGAAAATCCGCTTCTCTGAGGAGGAGGTGCTGAACGTCGAGCTGGACAACAGGCCAGGGGCGTTCGGCGAGTTTGCAGGGAAGCTCGCCCAGAAGAAGATCAACATCACCCACGCCTATGCCACTACCGCGCCGTTCGCAAGGGCCGGCGTCGTGGTGGCTGTCTCGGACATAGGGAAGGCTCTGGCCGCGCTTAAGCAGAAGAACATCTGGGACCTGAACCCGCCGAAGTAGGCTCGGGTCAGATCGCGGGTAGAACGGGCCCCCGCGGGCAGAGTGCGAACCATCGTCGGAGCTCGACTAGCCGTCCGCGAGCCCCTGGGCCACCTTCTCAGGGACCAGAGGGAGGAGCGCCACCGCGAGGAGCCCGAACCCCCAGCAGACCGCGAAGGAGGTATGGAATCCGTAGGCCCCACCCAGCGTCCCCCCCAGGGCGGACCCGAGGGCCGAGCCTATGGTGCTCCCGAATCCCCACACTATGGCGTTCACCCTGGTGATGCTCTCCCTGGGCGTCACCAGGCTCGCGTACCCCAGGATGACAGGGAAGCCGGTGTAGTAGAAGAAGGCGAACGCCCCCAGGCAGAGCACCTGGAGCACGACGTTCTGGAAGGCGAGGAACAGGGCCACAGCCGCACCCGAGGACGTGACGGTGATCTGGAGGACCCTCCTGCTCCCGAAGCGCGAGGCGAGGTACCCTTGGACGGGCTGCCCGAGAATGGGCGCCAGCAGGACGATGCTGGTTATCAGGCCCGCAGTCCCTGCGGACCCGTAGACCCCCTCGTAGTACGACGGGATGTAGGTCGAGATGCCGGAGCCGAAGACCGCGTCCACGAAGAACACGGCTGTGAGGGCGACGACGAACCTCCTGTAGGGCCTCAGTGACCGACCGCTGGGCGCCCGCTTCTGGCGCTCGCCGACCATCACACGGTCGAGGCCCCTCGAGAGCCAGAAGATGACGGCGCCGGCTGCGAGCACTCCCACTCCCAGGGCGAGGAGCCCCAGGGGCGCACCGAACACCCCCACCATGCTCACGATGAGCACTGGGAAGAGCGCCCTCCCCATGCTGCCGAAGCTCCCGTTGATCCCCATCTGCCTCGTGAGGCTCTTTCCCCCGGCCGCGAAGGCTATGATCGAGCCCCCCAGCGGATGGTAGAACGCCAGGCCGATTCCCAGGACTACCGCGCCGGGGACGAGTACCACAGCCGCGCTCTGGGGAATGGAGAAGGAGGCTGCGAATATCAGGCAGGCGATTCCGATCAGGCCAATCCCCGCGGCCATTATCGTCCCCCTCCTCCCAGAGTTGTCCGCCCAGGCGCCTATCCTCTCCGCCACGAGCCCGGAAACCAGGTTGGACGCAGCAGCGGCTCCGCCCAGGTAGGCGAGGGAGATCGGCGTGGAGAGGTAGTAGACTATCAGCACCGTGAACAGCACGCTGGTCCCGTCGTTCGTGAAATGCCCCAGCATGGCGGCCGCGAGGGCCCTGGCGCCGACCCCTCCCAGACCCTTCGGCTGAGACGCAGTCAAAGGACATCGGGCGCGGCGTTCCTGCTGAGATAAGCGTTAGAAACCCTGCCTCCCGGGCTGACGGGCGTGGCGGCCCTGTGAGGATCAGGACGGCGGCTACGCGCAAGGCCATAGACAAGTGGAAGGGGAGAATAGGCACGGAAGCGACCCGGTTCTACCTGTCGACTGCGGCCATAGCCACGTCCGTGCTCTCGGTTCCTAACCTGGGGAGGACGCTTATTGCCATCGTCCTGGTCTTGGGGACCATGGTCAACTTCGCGCTCTCCGAGCTCGCGCTGCTCACACTCGTAGGCTTCCTTGTGGCGAAGCTGAACGTCTACCGGTTCGTCAACCTGTTCCTGAGATTCGCGCCCTTCGCGCGCTGATGCGGGGCACGCCGGCACCGCCCATCGCATCAGGTTCAGTTTCAGACTGGATGCCGAGTCCGCCCTTGTAGAACAGCAGGTAGCTGATGATGATGAAGTCGGCGACTATGGCGACATGCATCATGGTGCAGTAGATGCAGACGGCGTGGAGGATGAACAGCTCGATGATCACCAGATATGGCACCAGCAGGAGTCCGAGGAACCGCCAGGCGAATATCGTCTTCATGGAGAGGCGGAACGCCCTTTCGCTCCCGAAGGCGATCAGGTACACAAGCGCCAGGTTGACAATGAAGTAGGCGACGGCGAAGAGCTCCAGGGGAATCCCGAAGACCTTGCCGTAGCTGCTCCCGAGGACCTTGTCGCAGTCGAAGAACCCGCCGGGGGTGCACCCCGGGGGAGTCTGCCCGAGGTAGTAGTACGAAGCGAAGATCTCCAGGGCCGCGGCCAGCCCGAAGAGGGACATGACGACGAGGACGAGCAGCTTCAGCCGAGTCAGCCGCACGAAGCGTCTACGACGCTCTGGCTTAGTTTCGTCTTCTCCCTAATCCACTTCTCGATGCGAAGGCACGAGGGCAAACTCAATCTAGCTCCGGGCCGGGCCCCGAACCACGAGCGATCTGAAAGCGGGCCAGAAAGCGACTTACCAGCGGACCTTCACGGCAGAGGACATCAGGGCCTTTGCCGAGATATCCGGAGACAAGGGGGCACACCACATGGAGGCGGGCCGCCAGGGGAGGGTCATGGCCCAGGGGCTCCTGACAGCGACCCTGCCGACCAAGCTCGGCGGCGACATGAACTACATCGCGCGGCACATCGTCTTCGAATTCGTCAGGCCCGTCTTCGCTGGAGACAGGGTGACCTGCGAAGGTACGGTCGAGAAGGTCGAGAGCGCCGAGGGGCGCCTGAACGTCTCCCTGTCCTTCGTGTGCCACAACCAGGACGGGAAGGAGGTCCTCCGGGGGACGACAGAGGGCATCATCAGGCGCTGACTGGGGAACCGGAGCAGGGAACGTTGAACTACCCAGACTGGCGCGGGAGCCTCTAGGCGTTTCTGGGGAGAAGCGTATGGGAAGGATCCGCGAGAAGACCGGGACGGGAGTCTGCAACTGCCGGCACCTGGCCGAGGCCCACGAGATACTGTTCCAGACAATCTACGCGGTCAAACGAGGAAGGTGCACCACCGAAGGATGCTCCTGCCAGGCCTACGTCAGGAATCCGAATTACCACGTAGTCGGCGTCTAGCCTGAAGATGCCGCAGGCGGAAGCCACTCCTGCCAGCCACAGGCATGGCGCGAGCTAGACCGCTGTCCATCGCAGCGCTGCGGTTTCTCTCAGCCCGAGACGGACCCTCTGTCTACGGTGAAAGCGATCCTCACAAGGGCCCGGTATTCGGCGATCCTGCTTCCCCGCACCTTGGCCGTGTAGCTCACGACGTGGACGCTGGTGATGTTTCTGAGCGTCTTGGCCGCTTCCTTCACCGCGTTTCCGACCGCCTCGTCCCAGCCCTTGGGCGAGCTTCCTACCAGTTCGATTATTTTCTTGACAGCCATCCTGCTCGTTCACCACAGGACTCGCTGCGATATTTACGGCTTGTAGAGAGACTTCGCACAGACCGCTTTGTACTCGCAGGCTCGGCACTTCCCAACGCTGGTGCTCGCAGTGGGCTCCCTCTGGTTCAGCCAGTAACCCGCCTTCGAGAGGACCGCCCTTTCTGCCCTTCCGACGTCGTGGTCCAGCAGATGGGCCTTCATCATCCCGCGATACTCCACCTCCAGCGCCCCCATGCCGTCCTCCAACAGAGCCCCCGAGACCCTGAGGATCCACCTGCTCTTCTCATCCTCGCCCAGCTCCGCGGACCTGAGCCTCACCACCGCCAGCCGCATCCCCGAGCAGTCGAACCCCATCCTGTCGAGGAGCAGCCCGTAGATCCTCACCTGGTTCTCCTGGTCCTCCCAGAGGGGGTTCGGGTCTCCTCTGGTGGTCTTGAGCTCGATTACCCACAGCGGCTTCCCTCCCGACCAGACGATGTGGTCGGGTTCCCCTACCACCCTGAGGCCGCCTGCCGAACCCCAGACGTCGAGGACCGCCAAGGTCGGCTCCCTCTTGCTGACGAGTTTCGAGAACTCCTCTCTGGTGATCCTCTCCGTCGGCATGAGTTCGTCATGCAGGGCGGTGCCGGAGTCTTTCGTCTCGGTCGGAATCTCTCCGAGCGCGAACTCGTTCTCCACCTTGTATTCGCAGTAGTACTGCTCTGCGATGGAAGACACTGCAACGAACGGGACGCCATGCCTGAACTCTCCGCGGCCGGAGCCGAAGAATTCCTGCTCCCTCTGCCAGAGCTGTTCCCAGAACTTCGTCAACGGGTACAACGCGGCGCGCAGTTATCTAATTCTTTGGAGTCTCAGACGAAGAAGGCTGAGCGGAATCTTCGGATACCTCCATGTCAACCCGCCGATTCTGGTGGTCCTGGGGGCAGCCGGTGCCCGCAGTCAGGTCTTCAGGGAGCCCAGGGTCCGCCGAAGGCCGACCGCAGAATGCCTTCGCCTAGTCTACTGGGCCCAGGGTGATCTTGGTCTGCGCGGGGAGTATGTCCCACATCCTTACCTGGATGTCGTAGACGGAGCATTCAGGGCATTTCAGGGCCCCCTTGACGATGGGGCCGTTCACGTAGGCCCTTGCCGAGGCTTCGTCCTTGAATAGGTAGATCCCTCCCGCCGCTTTCTCCCTGGGGTTCATGAGCCATATCTTCCAGATCAGCCCCTTCACCTCGCCCTTGGGGCCGAAAACGTGGGCATGCTCCAACCAGTGTCGCTCGACCCTGGATCTTGGGTTCCTGAACTTGAAGTT
>DAEE01000048.1:9280-10503 GCA_002495205.1 Thaumarchaeota archaeon UBA183
GCATGGAATTCGGCTCCATGCTGATTGAAATCCAGGCCCGCAACGAAACTCGAGACGACAGCCTTGGAGACGACCGAGCGGGCCAAGCCGGACCTAAAGGAGTACGCCGACCTAGGGGACGAGCTCGCGAAGTACATCGGCACCCTGAAGTTGGAAAGGGATACCAAGGAGCAAATCTCCCGCCTGGTCTACCAGGTGCAGGCTGCCCTCTCGAAGCCCCTGGAGCTCGACCCCCGCCGCCTATCCAAGCTCTTCCCCAACACAGACAGCGCAGTCCTCGTGGACGGGGAGAAGCTCCTGGTAAGGCAGGGCAAGAAGGAGACGGCCGTCTCTCTGCTGGAGCTCGAACCTGACCCCTACTTCGCTGTGGTGAAGGAAGTGGGCGCAGCGGTGGTGAGGCTGCTGAAAGAGGACGAAGCGAGGAGGTCCGAAGGGATCAAACCCCTGCTCCAGGTGTCCACGAAGCTGAGAGGGCGGGAGCTCGCTCTGTTCGACTTCCGGAGCTACGCGCTGCTGCTCAGCAACACGGGCGGCGCAGCCAGGAAAGTGAAGATATCCCTCTCCACCGACAGTGGCGAGTGGTACGGCCCCTTCGACGTCGACGGGATGGAGACCAAGGAGCTAGAGGTGCGGCACGTGCACAGAATTCTGAAATCCAAGGCCTTCAAGATCGCAATCAGGTGCGAAGATGGCGAAGGCAGGAAGTACGCCGGCGAGGTGGAGGCCAAGCCCAACTCCAAGGCAGCCCGGGCCTTCAAGCTCGAAGCAGCCGAATAGGCACCCCAGACCACCTGGGCCCGAAGGACTCCACAGGCAGCGGCGGCCAGAGTAGCACCACGCTACGGCCGGGACTGTCCACCGGGGGGGCGATTCAGCATGGTCCTTCCGATCCGGACCCCGAGCTGCATGAACCTCTGCTCTTCGCCTTCCCTGAGGCCTTCGCCCGTGTGCCTCCACTCCTTCCACGCCTCCTTGGTCTCGAAGTCCTGCTTCCGCTTCTCCGGCCGGAGTCTGACGATTATGGCCGACATCCTCTGGCTGACTATCTCCACCCCGCCCCTTCTCAGGCCCCCCTCGATGTACTTCGCAGCGCTCCCCGCCCAGAACGAATCTCTCCTCGTATCGAACGCGAATCCCGCCTTGCCCGCGAGGTCCGACTTCGCAAGTGAGCCCACGAACTCCTGCATGGCTTTGGATGCGGTCTGATACTGAGTGGGGCCTCC
>DAEE01000048.1:10513-11470 GCA_002495205.1 Thaumarchaeota archaeon UBA183
AGCGCTTTGGCTATCTTCTCCGTGTTCCCGTAAACGGTATCGAATATCACGCACGCCTTCAAGGCATTGGCGCCCTCCGGCTTGGCCCTTCCGGACGCCCGGCCATCGTCATCCTAGGCTCCTCCCACCAGCCTTTCGAGGGCGTGGACGGTTCCTGACCTGAAATGCCCCTCATTCCACTTCGAGGCGACCCTGAAGACGCCCCTGAACTTGACGTCCCAGGTGGCGACGACGCTTTCATCGCCTACGACCAGGACCTGCTTCCCTGTGAACGGCCCGGACCTGTAGTCAATCGTCAGCGTCCGCCTCCCCTCGTCCTTGCTGATCTCTGCCTCGCCCGCGCCTCCGAACGCGAACCTGACCTTCGCCCTCACCACTCCCCCCTCCTCGCTCACGACGTCGAGCGAGCGCGTACCGTGCCAGTACTTCGGAATGTCCCGGATCGACGACGCCCTCCTCCAGACCTCAGCCGCGTCCCCTCCCAGCTTCAATGACTCCTGAAACTGCATTCGGGTTCCGCTTTGGTCACTTGCAGGCCTGGGTGGTGGTCAGGTTCTGGTTCGCCGACGGGTAGTAGACCCCCTTGACCAGCACAGCCCCGACGCCGAGGTAGCAGTAGCCTATGGAGCCCAGGGGCCGGGTCGAGTTGTCCGCCGGCTGGACCCTCAGCGAGATCGTCTCCGTCACAGTGGGCGTCGCCCCCATGGCCACCACAGGAACCAAGAACACGAACCCTCCCAGGAACAGGATGGCGCAGGCGGCTATGGTGAGGCCCTTCGCATACCCCATCACCTGATGGTCTAGGGCAGCGTTCGAGCATGCCGTGCAGTCCCCGCACTGGCATCCGGGGCCGCAGACGGTGCACGAGCAGCTGGCCGGGAGCTCCTGAAAGATCTTCATCCTCTCACCGGTACCGAATCCCCAAAGCGGAACTCATACTTACTCGTTTCGCCTCTG
>DAEE01000053.1:0-613 GCA_002495205.1 Thaumarchaeota archaeon UBA183
ATTGAGGAGAAGAGGATCTTCGATGGTATATTCCATGGCAAGGGGGGGACCAACCCCTACGAGGTCAGGGACGCGGTCCAGAAGCTCATGGCGAGGGACGTGTTCGTGTACAGGACAGGGGAGGCGCTTGCGGGGGCTCTCAAGACCATAAGGGAGCTGAAAGAGAAGGACTTCCTGCACTGCGAGGACAGTAGCAGGGTGTACAACACCAACCTCACCGACGTCCTCGAGGTAGAAAGCATGCTCGACGTGGCCGAGGTGGTGGTCGCCGGGGCCCTGGCAAGGACCGAGTCCAGGGGGGCGCACTCGAGGAGGGACTTCCCCGACAGGGACGACAAGAACTGGCTCAAGCACACCCTCGCCTACCACGCTGCGGACGGCCCGAGGCTCGATTACTCCCCTGTGACCATCACCAAGTACCAGCCTGCGGAGAGGCACTACTGAGAAACTGTAGAGAGGAGTGGCAGAGGCTACACATCATGGTGGTCGGTGAGGAGAAGGCGAGGAACAGGCGCGGGATTCGCGGGTGGCTCAACCCCTACCACTACAATGCTGAGAGGTGGGCCTACTTCTTCCAGCGGGTCACAGGGGTGGCCATACTTGCCTACGTCAT
>DAEE01000053.1:644-5616 GCA_002495205.1 Thaumarchaeota archaeon UBA183
ATACTGGTGCTCGTGGTCCTCGTGCTCTTCTTCCACGGCGTCAACGGGGTCAGACTGATACTGGCAGAGCTCGGGCTAATACTCAGGAAGCCGTCTGCCATCGAATACCCCTACAAGCCGAAGGGGCTCGGCTACGGCCAGAGGACCCTGATCTACGTGGGCATTGCGGTCGCAGTCGCAGCGGCCGTCTGGGCGTTCCTGGTGCTTTTCGAGGGGATGGGATGAGAGAGTCAAGGCTGATGCTGGTCCAGTACGCGACCGCTGTAGCAGCAGTNNCAACATACTGTCCATCTACAGGAACGGGCTCTACGCCATCTTCCTGGAGGCGCTACTGGTGGTGGTGCTTGTCCACGGGTTCAACGGCGTCAGGATAATCCTGCACGAGTTCAGGCAGACCAAGCCCTGGACCATGTGGGTGGACGCTGGCACGGTCCTCGCCATAGTCGTCACCGTGGGCTACGGCACGAGGACGGTGATCCTGGCGGTATTCGGAGGGGTGTCGGGGTGACAGACGTCAAGCTCGTCGTGCAGAGGTTCGACCCCTTCAAGGATGCGAAGCCGAGGATGATGGAGTATGCGATTCCGAAACGGGAGGGGATGACGGTACTGGACGCCCTGCTCTACGCCAGGGACTACATCGACCACTCGATCGCGGTTCGCTTCTCCTGCAGGCAGGCGTCCTGCGGGTCCTGCGGGATGAAGATCAACGGACGACCAAGGCTCGCGTGCTACACACAGCTGGCGGAGCTTGGAGAGGAGAAGGTCGTGGCCCAACCCATGGACAACTTCGCCATAATCAAGGACCTGGTGACCGACCTCGAGTCCTTCTTCTCTAGACACAAGCAGATGATGCCCTACTTGATGAGGGCGGACGCCCAGGAGATGGAGAACCCTTCCAGAGAGTTCATGATGAAGCCCGATGAATTGGAGAAGGTGCTTCAGTTCACCTACTGCATAAAGTGCGGCCTCTGCACTTCGGCCTGCCCGACTGTGGCGACAGACTCGAAGTTCCCAGGGCCACAGGCCCTAGCACAGGCCTACAGGTACACAATGGACGCCAGAGACGAGGGTGGGGACAATAGGCTGGCGCTCCTCGACGACACCCACGGGGTATGGCGGTGCCACTTCGCAGGCTCCTGCTCCTACGTCTGCCCGAAGGGGGTAGACCCGGCCCTGGGGATCCAGCTCCTCAAGCGCCATGTGATGGCGGGGAAGGCGCCCCGCAGAGAGGGGGAGGGGGCCAAGGTCTGGACCGCAGCTGCTACCCCGGCGCCTCAGAAGTGACGGTGCGCCCCGTTACGCTTTATAGCGGCCCGGGGTGAGTATCTGCCATTGCTTAGATTGGTCGAGAAGGGGGTGAGCCCCCTTCAGTGGATCAGCAGCCACGTCCCAAGGAATCAGGCTCAACTCGAGAAGGAGCTCAGGGGAGCCTTGAAGGCGTTGTTCTGGGCGGCTCTTCTCGCGCCGGTCGTTCTGGTCCCGGCCTACTATCTGCTGGTTGCCTTCGGGGTCCTCCCCAGCATCCATCTTCCCGGCTAGCCTTCGCCGTCTGAACTGTCCGATTCTTCGTAGTGCGCGCCCAGGTATCCATACACCCCGGTCTTCAGGACCTTCATCCCGAGCAGGGCGCACTTCACCCTCGATGGGCCCAGGTCAGGGTTGCCGAGCATCTTGAAGACGTCCTCCTTTCCGACTTGCTTCACCCAGTCGAGGGGCTTGCCCTTCGCCAGCTCGGTGAGCATGGAGGCAGAAGCCTGGCTTATGGCGCATCCTTTGCCCACGAACTTGATCTCCTCCATCCTCTGCCCCTCCCCTACCCTGATCTGCATCTCGATCTCGTCCCCGCAGAGCGGGTTCGTGTCCCGGGAGTCTATGTCGAACTTCTCCAGCTTGCCGAAGTTCCTCGGGTTCCTGTAGTAGTCGAGGATGAGCTCGCGGTATATGTCGGCGCTGCTCATATCTTGAATACCTCTCCTGCCTTCCCGAGTCCAGCCTTAAGCGCGTCCACGTCGTCGTAGGAGTTGTACACGTAGAAGCTCGCCCTGCTGGTCGCGGCCACGTCGAGCCAGCGCATCAGCGGCTGGGCGCAGTGGTGCCCGGAGCGGATGGCTATCCCCTCCTCGTCGAGGACTGTGGCAAGGTCATGGGGGTGGACGTCTGCGAAGTTGAACGAGATCACTCCCGCCCGCCTCTTGAGGTCGAGGGGTCCGTACTGGTGGAACCCTTTCACCTCCCCCAGGGTCTCGAGGGCGTACCCGAGGAGGCTGACTTCGTGCTCCCTGACCTTCTCCATCCCCAGGGCAGTGAGGTAGTCGACTGCGGCCCCAAGTCCCACTGCGTCGGCTATGTTCACGGTCCCGGCTTCGAACTTGTAGGGGACGTCGTTCCAGGTGGAGTGGTCCAGGAAGACCTCCTTGATCATCTCCCCGCCCCCCTGAAAGGGCTCCATCCCCTCCAGGAGCTCCTTCCTCGCTATCAGCGCGCCTATGCCCGTCGGCCCCAGCATCTTGTGCCCCGAGAAGGCGTAGAAGTCGGGCCTGAATGCCTTGAGGTCCACGGCCATGTGAGGTGCCGCCTGCGCCCCGTCGACGAGGGTGGTCGCGCCTGCGGCGCGGGCCTTGGCGCAGATCCTCGCGACATCGTTTATCGTCCCGAGAACGTTCGAGCACTGTGTGACAGCGACAAGCTTCGGGGACTCCCTCAGAAGGCTCTCGAAGCTCCCCATGTCGAGGGTGCCGTCGGCCTGGAGGCCCACGAACTTCAGGGTCGCACCACGGCTCTTCGCCAGGAGCTGCCAGGGCACTATGTTGCTGTGGTGCTCCATCAGCGTCGAGACCAGCAGGTCCCCCTTCTTCACGTTCTTTTCCCCCCAGGCGAACCTAACCAGGTTGGTGGCCTCGGTCGTGCCCCTGACGAAGACGAGCTCCTTGGCTGACGCGCCCACGAACCGGGCGGCCTTTCGCCTAGCCCCTTCGTAGGCCTCAGTCGCCTCCTCGGCGAGGGCGTACACAGCTCTGTGGACGTTCGAGTTGTGGTTAGAGTAGTGCTCGACCAGGGCTTCGATGACGGCCTTGGGCTTCTGGGTCGTGTTCGAGTTGTCCAGGTAGACCAGCCTCTTCCCGTGGATTTTTCGCTTGAGGATAGGGAAGTCGGCCCTTACCTTCTCAATGTCGAGGACTTCGGTCTTGAGCAATATTCAGAGAACCTCCTCAGACTTCCACAAAAATCGTGTCGCCTTCTATTTTAACATTGAAGCGTTGAAGTGGGACTTCGGCGGGCGGGTTCATCACCTGACCCGTCCTGAGGTCGAACTGGGAGAGGTGAAGGGGACAGATTACCCGCTCTTCGAGGACGAACCCCCTCCCCAGGTCTGTCTCCTCGTGGGTGCAGAGCCCGCTGACGGCGTAGACCTCCCCTCCGATCCTGGAGACGAGTATGTGCCTTTCCTTCAGGTCCACCGCGGACATGGCGCCTTCGGCGAGGTCTGCGACCTTCATGGCCGGGACGAACTCCAAGCTTCCCATCAGCGATACTTGTAGTGCCGCTCGAATATGTCTTCGGACTCCTTGACCTCGGGGGTGAGTTCGCCTGTGGCCTCAAGGAGGGCCTCCCTGTCGATGAGCCTGCGCTTTTCTCCCTGCCACTTCCCCTCAATCATGAACCTGGCACCTTCCCTTGTCTGCTCTATCGGGACCCTGGACAGGACAGGCTCGAAGAATCCGAGGACGACCATCTTCCGTGCCTCGTCGTAGGGGAGCCCCCTGGCCTCAAGATAGAAGAGCTGCTCCTCGTCGATCTGGGCAACCGAGGCGGAGTGGGTGGCCCTAACCTCGTTGTTGTCAATCTCGAGGCTTGGCACACCGTCGGACTTGGCCGTCCTTTCCAAGAGCATAGCGTGGTGCGCCAGGTAGGACTTCGAGTTCTTGGCGGCGTTGACGATCTTGATCATCCCCTTGAAGATGGACTGTGACTCCCCTTTGAGGACCCCTCTTGCCTGGGCGGAGCCTGTGGAGTCAGGCGAATTGTGTATCAGGTTGGTCTCGTAGTCATATCGCTGCTTCCCGTCCGTGAAGAAGATCTCGAACCCCTCGGCAAATGATCCCCTTCCGTTGAGCAGGAAGTTCGACCTCGAGCGGGAAACGGCCGCCCCGAGCGAGAGTGCGCTGACCGTGGCGCGTGAATCGTTGGTCACCTCAACTGCCCGGTTGGACACGTGGGTCGCCTGCTGGTCCAGGAGCTGAATCGACGAGAAATCGACGTGCGAGCTCGGCCTGGCGAGGATCTCGGTCGTTGAAGCGACAAACGCAGGGACGGAAGGCCCCTTGGAGTAGAGCTCTTCCAAGAAGACGAGCTTCGACTCCTCCTCGGCGACTACGAAGTTCTGCTCCACGATCGAAGTCTTCGGAGAGTCTAGCAGCAGCATCCTTCTGAGGGGCCTGTCGAGTGTGACCCCCTTCGGGACCCTAACGAAGGTTCCTCCGTTGAAGAACGCGTTGACGAAGGCTGCGAACTTGTCACTTTCAGACTTCACGAGCCTCTGTTCGAGGAGTGCCTTCACCTTCGCCTCCTCCGCTGCGAGCGCCTCGTGGAAGGACATCATGTTGACGCCTTTTGACGAGGTGTCTCCGCTGAGCTCTGCGTGGACCTGAGTTTCGTTCCCCTGTAGGAGGATGTCAGTCTCCTTCCCGGACAGGTACTCCCCGAAGAAGCTCCGGAAGTCGATTGGGGTCCGACCTGGGACCACAGTGAACGGCTCGAGGGGGAACCTGAAGGTGCTGACGTACTTCGTGTAGAGCGAGTTCTTCTCCGGAGGGAGGGCGATGAACTGGCTGAACGCCTCTAGCCTCGACTGGGTGAGCCAGGAGGGCTCCTTCAGGGAGGCAGAAATCGCCCGGACCAGGTCCTCGTCGAAGGAAGAAACCGCAGTCTGAGACAACCGACTGATCCCTCCGATGCCGGCCCCCTAGCCGAC
>DAEE01000033.1:0-5294 GCA_002495205.1 Thaumarchaeota archaeon UBA183
ATCAGGACGATGACCGTGGCCAGCATCAACAGGAGGGACCCGTAGTACTGTACGACGTAGCTATCTGAGATGGTTGTGAGCCCGTAAAGGCCGTGCTCGCCGCCGAACACGGAAGAGAGACTGAAGGTGAGATCCCCCGCTATCAAGGGGAAGATCAGCGTTGCCAAGGCGAAGTAGGGGCCCTTCAGCCTGAGGGTGGGGTATCCAAAGGCGACGCCGATCACAACGGCCGTGGCCCCCGCCAGGGGAATCGTGACGAAGGGTCCGTACTTGAGGTTGAGATTCATGAAGCCGGCTGCGTAGGCGCCGACTCCGAAGAAGAGGGCCTGTCCGAAGTTGAACCTCCCTGTCAGGCCAGTGAAGAAGTCCCAGCTGGCAGCCACCACTGCGTATGTGTTGGCGAATGTCATTATGGTAAGCGCGAAGTCGTTCGAGTACACAAAGGGGAATAGGAAGAGGGAAAGACCAAGCACAATTCCGAGCACTAGGAGACGGGAGAACCTGGGCATCTTCCCTTCTACTCCTCGANNAGAGACCTCGAAGGCCACGATGATTTGCGAGTAAGAGACCAGAAACGCGGCCAGGAATGTCCCAGGTATGCTGCCCAGGCCGCCGAGGATGACTACCGCAAAGGCGACTACGGTCGCGTTCAACCAAGCATCCGGAGCGATTCCGGTCAACGGCCCCAAGAGGGCCCCGGCAAGCCCGGCAGTCGCCCCGGACAGCCCCAATGTTATCAGCGAAATCCGAGTGTCGTTGATTCCCATCAGGGACGCGGCTTCAGGGTCCTGGGCCACAGCCCTCACCGCCCTTCCCAGGTTCGTCATTCTGATCAGGAGCCAGACGCCCAAGAACATGACCAAGGAGACGATGGCGGCAAGGATCCGCTGGTTCTCCACCACGACCCCGAGGGGCGCGGATATGCCTCCAATGACAAAGGGCGCGCCGACGCCTCGATCGCCGAAGGCAAGGCTGACTACCTCCTGGGCCACGATGGCAGCGCTCAAGGTGATCAGGAGGACCCTCACGGGTGACGAGCGGACCGGCCGAACGAGCCCGAGATAGAGTCCTATGCCCAAGAGAAACGTGAACGCGACAGCCAGGACGAGCGACCCAACGCTGTTCACACCTGACATTGTCAGGAGGACATAGTAGGCGTACCCTCCTATCATGTAGAAGGAACCATGGGCCAAGTTGAGTATCCTGGCCACGCCGTAAGACAGGGAGAAACCCAAGGACAGCAGTGCATAGACTGCTCCGAGTAGTCCGCCAAAAACAAGGATTTCGGGGAGGACCACGTCACCATGGCCTCCCCTTGGCTATTTACCCCCTAGTTACATCCAAGGAGGCAGTGTTACAGGCTTGGCGACTGTCGGCGGCCATACGGGTGTGTAGGTATTGTATGCAGTCCACTGGACCATCGAAAGAGCTGCGCCTTTGGTGTAGTCCGGGTTGTATACCACGTTGTGCGACCTGTCGAAGGTGACGACTCCGTCCGGTCCTGTCATGTTCGTCTTCTCGATGTAGGGTATCAGCGCGGTCCCATTGGTGGTACCTGCCTTCTCTATCGCCTGGGCTGCAATGTACACAGATTCGTAGGCCCCGTCCGCTGTGTAGATCGGCAGAGTGTTGTAGAACTTCGAATAGTTCTGGTAGAAGTTCGCGCCAATGGTGTTGATGGGAGTACCTGTGTCTCCGATGCCCACTTCGATTGTTTCATACTTCGCTGCCCCATTGGTCTGTCCCCAGAAGCTGGGAGATTCAGCAGCCACGTCAATCCCCATGGGAATGGCTGGAACCTTCAGATTGGCCCATGTCTGAATCAGTTGCACAGAGTCCTGACCAGCGGCTAGTATCAAGATGATCTGGGCTCCGCTGCTCCTGACGTTGCTCATCTGCGTGGTGAAATCAGTTGAACCGTATGGGAAGAAGTCCGCCCCGCCACTTGGGGACACGATTGTGAATCCCAATTGGGGAAGGAAGTACTGGAGGACTGGAACCAGCGCGTGCCAGACGGCTATGTCTTCAGCCAGGATGTACACTTTGGTGTAGTTCGGTTCCACGTAATGGAAGTATCCGTAATATGAGATGAGGCCGGTCGCGAGCGCCGTGCTGTTCACCGGGCTCACCATGAAGAAGTACTTGTAGAGGCTGTAGTTCGAGATCACCTGCTGACCCAGGGATGTGTCGGCTGCGCCCGTATCCAAGAAGGGCACCTTGTACTTCGGCAGCTGTTGTTCCTCGGCGAGGACGACGTCACTCCTCTCGCCCCCTATGATGACTTGGGCGTGGTCGACTGTGACTATCCTGTTCATAGCAGCGAGTCCCGTGCTGACAGGTATCGTCGGGTCGGCCTCCTGAGTGTCCTCGGAGACAAGCTCGAGGGGCCTGCCCAGGACCCCGCCGTGGGCGTTGATTTCAGTGACTGCAAGCTGTGCACCTTCCTTCTCGTCGATGCCTGTCACGTCTGTAAGGGGGCCGAGAACCCCGAAGATGATTGGCTGAACTCCGGTCGAGGTGATTGTCTTGATGCTCGTAGATGTCACTGTGGAAATGCCAGTGCTAGTGATGACTTGCGTAGATGTCGATGTCATGGTAGAGGTCGAGGTCGAAGTGGAAGTGGTGGCGGGTGCCGTACTCACGTAGTAGTACGACACGACACCGGCCACCGCCGCTATGACGATGACCACCAGAACTGCAATCGCCGCAGACCTTGCCATGCCAGAGCGTCGCGTTAGCATTTCAAGCGAAAACCTCTCGTCTCCCGTATAAGCACTATCATCTACCCGCATCCTCTCATTCGACTTCATGGGACTCGAGGCAGTGACTGGGAACGAGTGCGCACTCGGCCAATTGCGGCGGCGCAAGTCGGTAGCTCTAAAATAGGCCCACGCCCTGAAAAAGGGGGACTCATGAAATCGCTGGAGCTCTTTGACCTGTCGGGGAAATCTGCCCTGGTGAGCGGAGGGGGGAGGGGAATAGGCAGGACAATCGCCATGGCCCTCGCAGAAGCCGGAGCGAACGTGGCCGTGGCGTCGAGGGACGAGCAGGCCTGCGTCGGGACTGCGAGAGACATAGCCGCCGCCACGGGGAGGACCACCCTCTCGGGGAAGCTCGACGTGACCGAAAAGGGGAGCGTCGAGGAGTTCGCGAGACTTGTCAAGGAGAAGCTGGGGTCGATAGACATTCTTGTGAACAACAGCGGCGCCACCTGGGGGGCACCGTTCGAGGAGATGCCGCTCGAGAGGTGGGAGAGGGTGATCAGGGTGAACCTGACTGGGACATTCCTGATGTGCCAGTCGGTCATACCAATCATGAGGGACAGGAAATGGGGGAGGATAGTCAACGTCGCTTCGGTGGCCGGGCTGCTGGGTTCGCCGCCGTTCATGCATGCCTCGGGCTATACGGCAAGCAAGGGCGGAATCATAGCCCTCACGAAAGAGCTGGCAGTCAAGTTGGCAGAACAGGGCATCACGGTCAACGCAATAGCGCCGAGCTTCTTCCCCACGAAAATGAGCCGCCCCCTGACCGACAGGTTCGGCGATATGATACGCCAGGATAACCCGATGAAGAGGATGGGAGAGGATGACGATCTGAAAGGCGTCGCAGTGTTCCTAGCCTCGGAGGCTTCCAGATACATCACGGGGCAGGTCATCCCTGTCGACGGGGGACAGACGGCCACCTAGGACGGGCTGACCTTCGGAAAAACGATCCAGTACACACGCTCCGCGGCTTCGTACAGTCACGCCCTCGCGCCGGGCTGGCAGCCCGGGGGGAGACCCACGTGGGGCGTCTTAGGATAATTGCGTCGAATATATCAGAATCTCCAATATTTATCAACGAATTAATCACGATTCCTCCATAAAGTTAAAAGTGGACGAGAGCCTTCGCCTGAAAGCCATGGCAATAGCCATCAGAGTCCAGGACCTGATGGACAAGGACGTGATCTCCATCGATGCGGGCAAGAGCGTGGCAGATGCCGTCGCCATGATGGTCCGATCGAAGGTCTGGTCGCTGCTGGTGATGACGAAGGAGCTCCCGCAGGGGGTGGTCACGGAGAGGGACGTCCTCCGAAGGTGCATCAACAAGGGCCTTGACCCCAATAGGGTGAAGGTCAACGCAATCATGTCTTCACCGCTTGTTACTGTGGGGCCAGACGCGACTGTCAGGGAGGCGATGAGCATAATGGTCGACAAGGACGTTAGGCGGCTCTACGTGACAGTAGGAGGCAAGGTCGTTGGCCGCCTCACGCAGACACGGCTCTTCCAGAGCAACTTCGACCTCATGATGAGCCTGTCAGGACTCACGGGCGCTCTCTAGGAAGCGGCGGTCGAGGCCACCCTGGGCGGAGCAGGCAGCATCCGTTGCAGGCAGGTGCGCAAGTTCAGGTGGGCGGTATCCAGGGCTCAAGACCTGAAGATTCTTCCCAGGTACCCACCAATCATCGCGCACACGTCTCCCCCGGTCCCGGGCAGCGCGATGAACCCATGGGTGGTCCCCCTCACCCTCATGCTTGTGACAGTCACTCCTGCCTTCGCGAGCAGGTCAGCATAGGCTTCCCCCTGATCCCTCAGCGGGTCGTATTCTGCCGTGATCACCAGGGTCGGGGCCACACCGCTCAGGTTGCTGGCAAGGATCGGGGAGAACTGGGGGCTGAGCGCATCTTCAGGATGCGAGAGGTACTGGGCGCCGAACCACGCGCCCTGCCTCCTGGTAAGGAACAGGGAGTCTGCGTACTCCACTGACGAGCGGCTCGACACGTCGAACGAGGTGAAAGGGAATATCAGAACCTCCGCCTTCAAAGCCAGTCCGTCGTCCCTGCATTTCAGAGCCGAAACAGCCGAAAGGTTCCCACCAGCGCTGTCCCCAGAGACTGCTATGCCCTGGGTGATCCCGAACTCTCCCTGGCTCTTGAGGACCCATTTCACCGAATCAATGGCGTCGTTGACAGCAGTTGGAAACTTGTGCTCCGGTGCGAGCCTGTAGTCGACTGAAATGACCACGCTCCCGGAAGCGTTGGCCAGCGCCCTGCAGAACGGGTCATGGGACTCGACGTCGCCAATGACGAAACCCCCTCCGTGGAAGTAAACGACACCCCCCGAGTTCTTCGCCGAAGCGGGGGTGTACGCCCTTGCTGGAATCTCACACTCTCTCCCGGGGATCTTGATGTCTTCGATCCGGCGCACCTCCTCCTTCGGGAGCGTCTGCGCGATTTCCCTGAATCCCTGTCTGAACAGCTCGACTCCGATCGTCTCCGGATCCACCTCGGGAATGAGCTCGAGGAACTTCCTGGT
>DAEE01000033.1:5306-25673 GCA_002495205.1 Thaumarchaeota archaeon UBA183
TCGACCATGGCCGAAGCAACCGAATATCCGTAATAACCAAGGCCGCCCGCTCTGTTCGGCCATGCCCCAGCTGTTCCTGGAAGACCTCGAGGTGGGGTCGGCCTTCGAGACCCCCAGGAGGACAATCACAGAGGCCGACGTGGTGGCCTTCGCAGGGCTCAGCGGGGACTACAACCCTCTGCACACTGACGACGAATTCGCAAAGAGCGGACCCTTCGGCAGAAGGATAGGCCACGGAGTCCTGACCCTGGCTGTGCTTACGGGGCTCTGGGACAGGCTGGGCCTCCTCGCGGGCTCTGTGGAGGCGTTCTACGGCATAGACAGGCTAAGGTTCACCCGCCCTGTCTTCTTCGGCGACACCATTCACGCCACCGTAAAGGTGGTTGGCAAGAAGGAGCGTGAGAAGAACGGCCTCGTCGCCTTCTCCAACGAGGTGGTGAACCAGAGGGGAGAGACGGTCCTGGTCTGTGACACCCAAGTCGTGGTCCGCAAAAAGCGGGCCGGAGCATCGGGGACGAAGTGATAGGGCTGCCTGCGCTTGGACGCCGGAAGCGTGCTCAGTAGACTCTGATCGCTTCTTGCACAGCAGGGTGGATGGCGGGTATGCGGTAGATCCTCTGTATCGCATAGGCGAGATTCTCCGTCTTCCTCTTCTCCCCATGGTTGACCAGGACCAGCTGGAGCTTGGGCCTCACCTTACCGACGAAGCGTATGATCTGGTTGTAGTCGCTGTGCCCGCTGAACCCTTCTATCTTCTGGACCCCCGCCTTTACGTCCACTATCTTGATTTTTCCGTTGGTGTCCATGAGGCTCGCCTGGCTCCCCCCGTCCAGGACCCTTCGCCCTATGGTCCCCTGCACCTGGTACGACACGAACAGAATCTTGTTCTTCTCCACGGGCGCGAGGTGTTCGAAGTAGTCCAGGACCGGTCCGCCCTCCAGCATGCCCGAGGTCGCCATGATGATTGCAGGCCCCTCGCGGTATGCCTCCTCCCTGTCAGTTGGGTGCTCCACCTCCGTGAAGTACTCGGACTTGAAGGGGTTGACCCCCTCCTCCAGTATCTTCGTCCTGAGCTCTCTCGAGAGGTAGTCGGCGTAGGAGACGTGGATGGCCGTGGCTTCGGAGATCATCCCCTCTGTGAACACCGGCGCCTCGACGAGGACCTTGTTCCTCATGTACTGGTCAATCACTAGCAGGATTTCCTGAGCCCTCCCGACCGCNNGAAGTTCATCTCCACCTCCTCCCTTACAGGCATTATGTCCTCCTTCGCCCCGTAGGTGCTCTCGGTGATCAGCGTCTCGACCCTCGGATAGTTCCAGGTGGCCGAGTCGAACAGTTGCGTCCTGCCGTACTTGTAGTCTCCCGTGTATACGATGTTGTGCGCCCCCTCCCCGATGTGGAGGTGCACCGTGGCCGACCCGAGTATGTGGCCTGCGTTGTTGAACACCAGCTTGATGTCGGGGGAGATGTCAGTAACCATGCCGTACGGAAGCGTGATTGCGTGCTGGACCACGTCACGGATGTCCTTCTGGTCGTAGATCAGCCTCCCCCCTTCGATTTGGGCGATCTTCACGAAGTCGTTCTGCAGGAGAGTCATGAGGGGCAGGGTGGGTTCCGTGCAGTACACGGGCCCGTCGTAGCCGTACTTGTACATCGCAGGGAGGAACCCCATGTGGTCCAGGTGTGAGTGGCTGATCACTATGGCGTCTATGTCCCTGGGGGCTACGTCCGCCCAGTCCAGCCGCGGGTAGGCGTCCCAGGTGTTCCTTGAGCCTGGATGTATCCCGCAGTCGAGCATTACCTTGCTTTCTGCCGTCTCTACGAGGACGCAGGATCTTCCTACCTCTTGGAAGGCGCCCAGGGTCTTGATCGTGACGTGCTCTTCGGCTGCCATCCTCGGCCTGAAGATCGCCTCCCCAAGCTCCCTGAGGAACTTCTCTCTCGCCTCGCTGCCTGTCTTCAGGGCGTAGTACACGTTCTGAATCGCTGTCGACTTGATGTGAGGCGCCTTCCTCACCTTGATCTTCCAGCCTGTCTGGTCCATGGCCGCTCCGAGGTCGAAGCCGGCCTCCTGCGAGAGCACCCTGGGGGTCTCTGCTTCGACTGTGATTTCTCCCAGAGCGTCGTCGAAGAAGTAGTTGGAAACCCCGGCCTCTGGTGGGAAGATCCGGTTGAGCGCAGCCCGGGCCTCATTTTCAGGCTTCCTGATGGACTTCTCTGTCCTCGTGACCACCCTCTTCTTCAGAGTGTTGACTATCTCTGAGATTACGTAGCTATTCTTGTGCAGGTAGGCAGGATTCCTGGTGTAGAGGGCAATCCTTGGGCCTTCGTACTCAATTCTGGTGATTTGAGCCTCCGCTGGGATGTTGTTCAGAATGGCGCCCATAAGGCTCGCGCCGTTTGCTTTTTGTTCCAAGTCTAATTTTCAGCTGTAAACTGAGCCAGGAGCTTGTCCTTCTCCTGCTCGGACAGTTCCCTGAACCCCTGCTTGTCCAGGATTGCCACGTCGAAGTGGTCCCCGGTAGCGACGTTGCGCCGCGTCGCTGCTATAATCGCCTTCGCAGCCAAAGGATACGCCTTCGTGACAGGTATCCCCTCCTTGAATTCCGCCTCCAGGATGCCGTAGGCTACAGGCGACCCGCTCCCGGTGGCTATGACCTTCTCCTGGTTCATGGACCCGAAGAAGTCCACGTTGAAGAGCGAACCTCCGGTGTTGTCCACCCCCCCGACGAGCACGTCTGCGATGAATGGATAGAGCCTCGACGAGAACAGCATGTTGGAGACCACCTGGGCTGCTGCCTTGACAGGCATCGGGCGTCCCTTCTCGATTCTGTACAGGTTGGTGTANNGGTGTCAACGACGTTCTGGGCGTCAGCGACCCCTCCGGAGATTGTCATTGCTATGTTGTCATCGATCTTGAGGAGCTTCTTCCCCCTCTTGTGGGCTATGAAACCGCCAGCGGTGACCCTGGTGTCTGTCGCGAGGACGACTCCGTCCGAGCACACGAGTCCCACAGTCGTGGTCCCATGATAGACCGCAGACCCTACCGTCTTCCCCCCCACTTGATTGAAATCTCTTGACATTAGGTTCACAAACCTCCTCAGAACGGACGAAACTGGCGTGAGCCGGTTAGTTATTTAATCTTTCGAGGCTCAAGTGGCCAATACAGGGAGAAGAGGGGTACAGACGCCGCAGTGCCCTTAAATCACAACCGGACGGGCTCGCCTCACGTGGACTCCGGCTACCACCTTATGGAGCTCCCGACCAAGGTACTCATTGGCGAAGGGGTCATCTCGAAGCTCGGGGACTTCGTCAAGGATTCGGCAGGAGAGAAGCGTGTGGTGGTCGCTTCCGGCACCAACGTCGCATCCAAGGTGAGAAGGTCGGTCGAGTCCGCCCTCCCCAGCCAGCCCGTCTGGGTGGAGGTCGCCGCAGCCGACACACGGAACGTGGAACTGGTGATGGCCGCGGCCGAGGGTAGCGGCTGCATCATCGGGGTCGGGGGAGGAAAGAGCGTCGACGTGGGCAAGCTGGCAGCGTTCAACCTGCACCTGCCGTTCTATTCCGTCCCAACGAGCGCCTCCCACGACGGAATCTCGAGTCCATTCGCCTCCCTGAAAGGACTGGACAGGCCCTACTCGATCATGGCGAAGCCACCAGTAGGGATCTTGGCGGACATCGGCGTCATAGCGTCTGCCCCCAGGCGCCTGCTCGCTTCGGGGTGCGGCGACCTCGTCTCGAAGCTCACAGCCGTGAAGGACTGGGAACTGTCCCACAGGGTGACGGGTGAGTACTTCGGCGGCTACTCTGCAAGCCTGGCCCTAATGAGTGCCAACACGGTCCTTGATCACTCGAAGACTATCGGGGGCTTTGGCAAGGAGAGTGTGAGAGACCTGGTGGAGGCCCTCATCAGCACGGGCGTCGCCGCAGGCATCGCCGGTAGTTCCCGTCCTTGCTCCGGCTCGGAACACCTCTTCTCCCACTACCTCGACATGCTCGCGCCCGATTCAGGGCTGCACGGGGAGAAGTGCGGCATAGGCACCATCATGATGGCGAAGCTGCACAGGATCGACTGGAGGCGGGTCAGGACCGCCCTCAGGAACGTGGGGGCGCCCGTGGAGGCGTCTCAGATAGGCGTTGGAGACTCGTTGGTTGTGGAGGCGCTCACGAAGGCTAGCACGATTCGCCCAGACAGGTACACGATACTCTCGCGGAGGAAGCTCACCAGAAGGAGCGCCGCCCTGCTGGCGAAGTCCACAGGCGTGATCTAGGCGGTCTGCTGGGGGGCTTCGGCCTTCTTCCTGCGCGGCCTGGGCGACGGAGCAGGCTCTTTCGCCTCTGCCTTTGGCTCCTCGGTCTTCGGCTCTTCCTGCTTGGGAACCGGCTTCTGATTGCTGAACTTCTCAAGGAAGGTCAGGGCGGTCAGGCTCGGAACGAACTTGAACACGTCGTTGGCGATCCCCCTCTTGATAATCTGCAGCCCCTCGACGAGGAACAGGTCCTCCGGGATGGTCACAGTCAGAGCCCCGTTGGCAAGCTCTGTCGTCGTCTTGCTCCCCTCCCCGGCGAGCCTCCTGTCCACCAAGGCCCTCACCTTGTCCTCGTCGGTGTCGACGGTCTTCAGGACCTGGAAGTCGTAGATGATCGACTTCCCTGCGAGCCTGTGGTTGAAGTCCACCTGGGCCCGGCCCGAGCCTATGAACCTGACGATGCCGACCCGGTTGTCGATTTCCACCGAATCCCCTACCGAGAGCTCATGCTCCCTCTCCCCAAACTTCCTGAGCGGTATCATTCGGAGCTGCGTGGGGTCCCTGGCCCCGAAGGCCTTCTCCGGTGAGAGCTCGATTTGCTTCTTGTCACCCACCGATAGCTTGGCCACCTCTGCGTCGAGGCCGGAGATGAGCCAACCTTCGCCCACGGCCACCAGCCTGGGCTCGTACTTCCTCGCCTCTTCGTAGATCTTGAGCTTCTTCGCTTCCTCCTCGAGGGTGGACTCGATCCCCTCCCCCGTGTCTTTCACCCGGGCTGTGTAGTTGGCGAAAATCAGAGTCCCTTTCTCAAATGCCATTGGACTCGACCAGCCTCGTTGTTGGGTTTATAGACTTTCACGGGTTTCGGAAGGTGGCCATCGTTTCATCGATGGCCTTCAGCGTCCTGCTGACGATCGCTTCGTTGATCTGCCCCATGCAGCCGACCCGAAACACCTTCCCCTTGAAAGGACCGAAGCCTCCTGCGATAACTACCCCCTTGTCGTGGGAGATGGCCTTCCTGAACTTCGAGTCGTCGACCCCCTGGGGGTAGTAGGACGCCACGACGGTCTTCGAGCGGACCGACTTCTCGGCGACAGGGCTGAGCCCCTGCCTGGCCAGGCCGTCGTAGAGCAGCTCTGACATCCTGTCATGGCGCTGTACCCTGTTGGCCAGCCCCTCCTCGAGGAGTTCCTTCAGTGCCTCGTCCAAGGCGTAGAACAGAGGGAGCGCCGGAGTGAACGGAGTCTCCCCGTTCGCTCCGAACTGGAGGTACCTGGGGATCTCAAAGTATCTCGTCTTCGGGGGGGACGTTTTCAGGAAGTCCACCACCCTCTGGCTCACCGACAGCAGTGCCAGCCCCGGCGGGGCTGCGATGCACTTCTGGCTCCCTGTGATACACATGTCGACCCCCCACTTGTCCACTGGAATCGCGTAGCCACCGAGGCTGGAGATCGCGTCTATGACAGCGAATGCGCCGTGGTCTCTGGCGAGCTCAGTTGCCTCCCTGACGTAGGGGGCCGTGACTCCTGTGCTAGTCTCGTTGTGAACAAGGAACAGGGCCCTGAACTTCCCCTGGGACTCCATGGCCGCCTTCAGCTGGTCGAGGCTCGGGACCTTCCCGAACTCCGAGCTTACTCTGACCGCTTTCCCTCCGGCAAGCTCGACAGTCTCAGCGAGCCTGGTGCTGAACTCGCCGAAGACCGGCACTACAGCTGCGTCCCCGGGCCTGATCAAGTTCCAGACCGCAGCCTCCACCCCTCCTGTTCCCGACGACGAGAGAACGAGGACCTCTCCCTCGGTCTGGAAGAGGTGCTTCTCCTTCTCGAGTATCCCCTTGTAGAGCTCCCTGAAGGCGTCCCCTCTGTGGTTGATTATTGGGCGCAGCATGGCCCGCATGACGCGTTCTGATACATTCGTCGGCCCCGGAAGCATGATGAGCTTCTGCTCGCTAGACATCCTAACTCCCCCTCAAGTCCTTCCGCATAAGGGCTCTGACGCGCTGGACTCCCCCAAACTTCTTCACCAACTTCGACACCTGCCGAGGCACGAGGCTCTCCCAGTCTTTCCTTTCTAANNCTGAACAGGAGGAAGGTGAGGGCGTCATTGGTGAAAACGACATCGAACTTGGGAACCATGGATTCGACAGTCGAGACCCAGAGGGAGTGAGAGTCCGCGTCAGCTATGGGGATGGCCATCCACCTCGAGGGGTCGACCCTGTTCCCGTCCAGAGCGCTCTTGATCATCGTTATCCGCTCTGCGGCTGTGAAGGGGTTGTCTCTCTCGTGGCTCCTCTGGGCTGACCCGACGACGATGTAGAGGTAGTCCACCTGCTTCAGCGCGTACCTGACCGCCTCGAGGTGACCTAGATGAAAGGGCTGGAACCGGCCGACGAGAAGACCGACCCTCATGCCGTTCTCGAAAAAACGCGGCGCGGCTGGGCCTATTTAGGTAGCTCGCCTCACCGCTTAATCACCCCGATTCTCACGCCCGGCCGTGGACTACGTGCATGTGGACGGCTCGAAGGGGGAAGGGGGAGGGCAGATTCTGCGGACCGCCGTCGCCTTCTCGGCCATCCAGGGTAGGCCGGTGCGTGTTGACAGGATAAGGGCAGGGAGGGATGTCCCCGGCCTGAAGAGGCAGCACATCTCCGCGCTCCAAGTCCTTGCGAAGGTGTTCGGTGGGGAGTTGGAGGGTGCGTCCGAAGGGTCTTCGGAGATTGCATTCGTGCCGGGGAAGCAGCGGCTTGACTCCTTCGCCATCGACATGGGGACTGCGGCGAGCATCACACTCGTGCTACAGGCTGTGGTCCCTGCGGTTGCGCTGACCGGCTCAAGGCTGAAGCTTGACCTTGTGGGAGGAACCGACGTCCCATGGAGCCCCACCTACGACTACTTCGAGCGAGTGGTTCAGCCCGCCTTCGGGGCTGTCGGCATCGAGTTCGTGGTGGCGGCAAGGCGGAGGGGGTACTACCCGCGCGGGGGAGGGATGGTCACAGCTACCATCGCACCCTGCCCCACACTGCGGCCGCTCAATCTGCCCGAACCCGCGAAGGTCAGGGACTTCGCCCTGGTCAGCAGGTGCGGGCACCTGCCTAGGCACGTGGCTGACCGGCAGCTGTCTTCGGCAGTACAGGAGCTTGCAGATGCGGGGTTCGCCACCGCCTCTACCGAAATCTCGGAGGAGCAGTCAAGCTCCCCGGGTTCCTCCATCTTGGCCTACCATCTGAGCCCCGGCGTGTTCCTAGGTTCAGACTGCATTGGGGAGAAGGGGAGGCCCGCCGGGGAGGTGGGGAGGGCCGCGGCCTCGCGGATGATTGCCACTGCGAAGTCGGGGGCCTGCCTGGACCAGAACGTGGCGGACATGCTCGTCCCGATATTGTCCCTGGCTGCAGGAAGCTCACGCGCCTCCGTCCCTGTAGTCACCCCCCACCTCCGATCCGGGCTGGAGCTGGCCGCACAGTTCACAGGCTGCAGATGGCACGTCGACGAGCGCGAAGGTCTCTCCACAGTCTCGGTCATTCCCGTCGACAGCAGATGAGACAGGACCGGGCACAATGTCTAAAAGGGCGACCCTGCGCGGCCAGCCTGAACCTCCGATGTCCTATGAGCAGTACATGCCTGGCGCCACCGCAGTCGGCATCGCCTACAAGGACGGAGTAGTCCTGGGGGCAGAGCGGCGCATCACTCTTGGCAGCTTCGTGAGAAGCAAGTCCGGGAAGAAGGTCTTCCGGGTGACTGACACTGTCGGCGCTGTCTGCGCCGGCATGGTGGCGGACATGCAGAACCTCGTCAAGGAGGTCGCGGTCTACTCGAAGCTGAAAGAGCTAGAATCTCGGAAGTCACTGAAGCCAAACTCCGTGGCGAAGCTCATGTCGACGCTCATGTTCCAGAACAGGTACGCGCCTCTGCTCACCCAGGTGATCCTTGGCGGGATGGGGGACAAGCCCGTGGTCTACGTCCTGGACCCGCTGGGGAGCGTGATCTCCGACCAGTATGCTACGGTCGGCACTGGGGAGGAGACAGCGATTGGCGTCGTCGAAGCAGGGTATAGCTCAACCATGAGCCAGAAAGAAGCGCGCGACCTCGTGGTCTCTGCCATTAAGGCGGCAATTGCAAGGGACGCCATGAGCGGCAACGGCATCGACATTCTGACTATCGACAAGACGGGCATCAAAGAGGAAGGAGTCAATCTCTAGGGGGAGTCGGTCATGTGGACATACAAAGGGATCAAGGTCCACTGGCTGGGGCACGACTCGTTCGTCCTGCAGGGTTCCAAGACGGTCATTCTAGACCCCTTCAAGGCGAAGGGGGAATACAAGGCCGACCTCCTCCTGATATCGCACGAGCACTACGACCACCTAAGCGACGACGACATCAAGCGGTTCACGACTCCCGCGACCATCTTCGTGGCCGCGAAGATGTGCGAAGAGCCCCTCCGCAAGTACCGGAACGAGAAGAGGTTCATCGCCCCAGGATCCATGGTCGAGGTAAAGGGGGTCAAGATCGAGGCGATCCCTGCCTACAACATCAACAAATTCAGGGAGCCCGGAAAGGTGTTCCATCCGAAGGCTGACGAGAAGAACGGATATGTGGTGACCCTTGATGGTGTGAGGTTCTACCACGCCGGGGACAGCGACGCCACCCCGGAGATGAAAGCGGTGGACGTAGACGTTGCTTTCCTGCCCGTCTCCGGAATCTACGTGATGACAGCCGAAGAGGCAGCTGAGGCCGCCAAGGCCATGAAGGCCAAGGTGGTGGTCCCCATGCACGTCGAGGCAGGCATCGGCTCCATGGCTGACGCAGAGAGGTTCAAGAAGCTGGTCGGAAGCGCGAAGTCGGTAGAGGTACTACAGAAGGAGTAGCCCTACTCGGGCACGCTGTCAGATTTCAGTTTCCCGTTTTCCAGCTTCACGAAAAGGTACCTGTTGTCTGCGAAGACGAGGGTGAGCTCGTTCTCCTTCTCCTCAACCGTGAGCAGAGCCTTCCCGACGATACCGTCGAACTTTGCCATGGTTGGCTCCGGGCCGCCGCTGTTCGTATTTCTGTGTTACCCAGTCAGCCCTTGAGGTACCTGGTGAGCTCGTCCGTCTTCGAGGGAGGGCGAACGGCCTCCACAGGCGACCCAGTGGACGCCCTTATCATCTCGCGGATCACCTCGTCCAGGCTCTGGCTCCTCCGCCTCGCCTTCAGGAGCTTCAGCGCCCTGTGGGTGTCGTCGTGGACCCTCACAGTCTTGGCCATGGCCCTTCGCTCACTTCGCCGCTATCTAAACGCGGGGAAGACTCCTAGATCTGGGACCTGCCGCAGCTCGGGCACCACCGCTCCTGGGCAGGCTTTGCAGCCCCGCAGAACTTGCAGGCAGTTCCATAGTCCGGTGCCCCCGACTCGTTGGAGGGCTCGCTCCTCACGACCACGTGCTCCGAAATGCCAGTGACCTTCGAGACATCTATCTGGTTGTCCTTCCCGTCCGCCCCTTGCACCAGGAAGATGACCCCCCCTCCCAGGTCAAACATGACGTCTCTCACCTTCCCCTTTACAACCCCAGAGGTCTCTATGACTGTCTTCCCCACGACGTCCTCCTTCTTGAACGACCTCATGCCTGTCCGAGCAGGGCGGCCGTGGAATAAACCTGCCCCCTTAATTCGAATTCTGACTCAGTTTCGTCGCGAGTTCATCATCTGCCCGGGAGCTTACTCCGGGCTATGACTGGGACGGCGTTCACCTCATCGTCGTGCACGCGGGGCCCGCCCACGATTTAGGCTTTGTTTCCCTGTCCCTCATCAGAGCTGCCTATCAGCCCTAGACGCGCTGCAGCACCATGGCGAAGCCCTGGCCTCCGCCGATGCACAGGGTGGCCAGTCCGTACTTCTTCCCGGTCTCCTGCAGCTCCCTGCCCAGGGTGCCGACCAGCCTGGCTCCGGAGGCGCCTAGCGGGTGCCCTATGGCTATGGCCCCTCCGTGGATGTTCACCTTTGCCGGGTCGATGTGCATCTGCTGGATGGCGTAGAGGGGGACCACCGCGAAGGCCTCATTGACCTCCCAGAGGTCGATGTCCTCGGGCTTCAGGCCTGCTTTGGCCAGGGCTTTCTGGGACGCGGGCACTGGCCCCTTCCCCATCACGCTGGGGTCGACCCCCGCCCAGCCCATGGAGACCACCTTGGCCAGGGGCTTCATCCTGTGCTCAGCTATCTTCTCCTTGGAGGCCAGCATCACCATGGCCGCTCCTGCGTTGAGCGGGGACGAGTTCCCCGCAGTCACGAGTCCGCCCGCCTTGAACGACGGAGGGAGCTTGGCCAGGCCTTCCAGCGTCGTGTCCTTCCTGATGCTCTGGTCGACGTCTATCACCTTCTCCTCCCCTCCTACCTCCACCTTCATGTCCATCAGCTCTGGCTTGAACCACCCACTGTCCAGGGTCTTCGAAGCCTTCATGTGGGATTCGTAGGAGAACTGGTCCATCTGCTCCCTCGTTATCACGGCCTCCCCCGCGAGCTTCTCCGCGGTCAGACCCATCGAGTACCCCACGTTCATCTGGTACTTCATGTACTCCGGCCTCGTCAGGAGCCTCGTGTTTGGCACCAGGGCGGGGTTGTTCCCCATGGGGACGTGGGTGAGGTGCTCGATGCCGCCGGCGAGAATGACGTCGGAGTTGCCTGTCATTATCTCCATGGCGCCGTTTGCGGCCGCGTTCATCGAAGATGCGCACTGCCTGTCGACGCCGTGGGCAGGCACAGACACTGGGAGACCGGCAAGCAGGACCGGGTGCCTCCCGCCGTAGAGCCAGTTCTCGCCGGTCTGGAGGGCGCATCCTGTGATTACGTCGCCCAGCTCTTCGGGAGCGACTGCTGTCCTCTCAAGGAGCTTCCTGATGATCAGGCCGAGCGCATGGTCCATCCTGACTGAGTTGTAGACGTCTCTCTCTGGCTGGGCGGGCCTTGAGCGTGAGAAGGGGATGCGCAGGTAGTCGGCCACGTAGACCTCCCTAAGCTCTGCCATCGCTCATCACTTCCCCTTGAACTCCGCCTTGCGTTTGGCGAGGAATGCTGCGACCCCTTCCTTGATGTCCTCGGTGCCGAAGAGGATGCCCTGGGCGGCAGCCTCCATCTCAAGGCCGACATCCGAAGGGACCTCGGCCCCCTTGTTGAGGAGCCTCTTGGCCATCATTACAGCCACCGGGGCCTGGCTCTGAGCCAGCTCGGACGCGTACTTCAGCGCGTACTCGTCCGGGTCCCCCGGCGGGATCAACTTGGTTGCCAGCCCTATCTGCACTGCCTTTGGTCCACTGATCCTTTCGCTGGTGAGCACCAGCGACGCTGCCTGGGTGAGGCCTATAAGCCTGGGGATTCTCTGAGTGCCCGACCACCCTGGAACGATTCCTCGGGTGACCTCCGGGAACCCCATCTGAACATCCTCGGTGGCCAGCCGTATGTCGCAGGACGCTGCCAGCTCCAGGCCTCCTCCTAGGGCGTAGCCCTTCATCACAGCGATGGTCAGCTTGGGGAGCTCCGTCAGCCGCCTCATGACCCTCTCCCCTCTTCTGTTGAACTCCATGAAGGCCACCTGATTGGCGAAGAACTGGCCCAGGTCGGCGCCCGAGGAGAAGATCGTCCCTTCGCCAGTCACCACGACCACCCTGATTTCGGGGTCGCTCCACACCTCGCTGATGATCCTGTCGAGCCCTTCCAGCACCTCGCCGTTGATTGTGTTGTACTTCGGCCTGTTCAGGACTACCCTTGCCACGCCGCCCTGGAGCCTCTCGAGGAGGATGGCACCGCCGGCCTTAGCCCCTGGGGCTGGGGCAGCCTTGACTTCCTTCGCCTGGGGCGCAGCGGCCGGAGAGAGCCTCCCCTCAATGGCGTCCCTCAGCTTCCCCTCCTGGATGGCGTGCGCTGGGGCGAAAATCTTGCAGTCGAACTTGGTCGCGAGCTCCTCGAGCTTCGACTTCACCTCAGCGTTGGTGAGGTCCTTGGCCACGGAGATGGGGCCAAAGGGCCTGTTCATTCCCAGGACCATGCCCTTCTCTACGTCGTCGGGCCTGGCCACCCCCTCTTCGATCAGCTTCACCGCCTCGTTGATCTCGAGCGCGAACAAGTCCATGGTCGTGACCTTCTCTGTGGGCGTGGCGCTGGGGATTGTCGCCCTGCCTGTGGACCAATCGTAGAACCCCTTCCCCGTCTTCTTGCCGAGCTTGCCCTCCTTCACCATCTGGCCGAAGGTTGTCCCCTTGCCGTACTCCGGGGACAGCACTCCAGCGAAGTAGTTCAGCTGGTCGGCCGCGATGTCTATCCCCACGTAGTCCGTAAGCTCGTAGGGCCCCATGGGGAGACCCTGGCTCTTGAAGTAGCCGTCGACCTCCGCGGCTGTCGCCACACCCCTGTCGAGTATCAGGCAGAACAGGAGCGTATCGGCCGCGTTGAGCCTGTTCACAATGAAACCAGGGCTGTCTTTGAGCACCTTCACAGCGGTCCTCCCAAGCTTCCCGCACACCTCGGCCACCTGATCCTCCACGGCCGGATCGGTCTTGGCCCCGGGAATCACCTCGACGAGCTTCATTACCATGGGCGGATTGAAGAAGTGCATCCCCACCATTCTGTCTGGCCTGGGCACAGCCTCCGCTAGGTCGGTGATCCTGATGTTCGAGGTGTTGGAGGCGTAAACCGCTTCTGCCGGGGCGTGCTCGCTGGCCTCCTTGAACACGGACTTCTTGAGGTTGAGTGACTCGGGCACTGCCTCGACGACCATGTCCACACCCTCGACCGCCTTGGCCATGTCCCCGAAGTATGACAGCCTGGCGAGTGAGGCCTTTGCCACGTCCGGGGTGATCTTCCCCCTCTCGACCAGTTTGGCAACGCTCGCAGCGATTCTGCCCTTCCCCTTCTCCAGCATGTCTGGGAACTTGTCCATCAGGTTGACCTGGAACCCGTTCACGGCAAAGAGCTCTGCAATGCCGTGGCCCATGTCCCCGGCCCCGACTACGGCAACCTTCTTGATCTCCATGGTCTCTGAATCTCAAGCTGGCGCCCCTGCTTCCTTTACGCTTTATGATGTGAAACGAAACGGGGGATGTCCCCTAACCGGTGCAGAATTCATTCTCGCATGGCCGATTATTGTGCCGAATAATTCGGCCATGGCAAAGGTTATCTCAATGGAAAGGGTGGTATCCGCGAGGTTACTGGCCACATGAAACCAATTGGGGGAAACCGCTGAGTTGAGCACCCTGTCGCCGACTTCCTCTGACTACGAGATCAGGATAACCGAGGAGCAGGAGGCCTTCCGGAAGGCGGTCAGGGCCTTCGCGGAGAAGGAGCTCGCACCGGTCGCCCAGAAGATTGACAGGGAGAACCAGATGGACATGAAGCTCGTCAGGAGGGCCGCGGACCTCGGCCTGTTCGGCATCCCCTTCCCCGAGCAGTATGGGGGCGGGGGTGGGGACGATCTGTCCTTGGTCATCGCCATGGAGGAGGTGGCCCGGTTCTCCGCAGCCTACGCAGCGGTGGTCGGAGCGACCTACCTGGTGTCCGTCCCCCTCTTTCTCTTCGGGAACGAGGAGCAGAAGAGGAAGTATCTCGTCCCAATCGCCCGGGACGGGAAGGTGGCCGCCCACGCGATGACAGAGCCGGGGACGGGTTCCGACGTCGCAGCCATAACGACCACTGCCCAGAAGCAGGGGGACAAGTACGTGATCAACGGGAAGAAGATGTTCATCACCAACGGAGACAAGGCTGACATCTTCCTGGTCTTCGCGCGGACGAGCCCGAAGGAGGAAGGGAAGCGGCACCACGGTGTGACAGCGTTCATAGCCGAGAAGGGGATGCCCGGGCTTGTCGTCGGCCAGCGCACAGACGTGATCGGGCTCAGGGGGGACCAGCCCGTCGAAATAGTGCTGGAGAACCTCGAGGTCCCAGAGTCGAACGTCCTGGGGGAGATCGGGAGGGGCGTCAAGCTCGCCCTTACCACCTACGACCACGGCAGGGTCGGGGTCGCAGCCCAGGGGGTCGGTCTGGCCCAGGCGGCCCTGGAGGCGGCCCTGAACTACTCTACCCAGAGGCAGACTTTCGACACCTTTCTCCTAGGCTACCAGCAGGTCCAGTTCAAGATCGCAGAGATGACCGCGGCCGTCCACGCTGCGAGGCTCCTCACATACTGGGCGGCCGCGCTCACAACGAAGGGGAAGCACTTCATCAAGGCGTCATCCATCGCGAAGATAGCCGCGACCGAGGCCGCTGAGAAGAACGCCCACGCAGCAATGCTCATCATGGGGGCCTACGGCGTCTCCACGGACATGAACGTGGAGAGGATCCTNNATCAAGACCTACGAGGGGACCAACGACATCCAGCGCCTGACCATAATGAAGGAAGTGGCCAGAGAGATGGGAGTGGTGGGCTAGGCGCCTGCTGGCCACCTTGGGAATCTGAAATGCAATTGAACCCAGCTTCGCCGGAGCGCATGCGGGAATGACCAGGGTCGCGGTCGTAGGGATAGGGCACAGCAGGTTCGGCAGGCGCACGGACGTGAGCATAGGGGAGCTCGCCTTCGAGTCAATCAAGCAGGCTGTCAACGACGCCGGAGTGGACAGGAAGGACATCAGGAACGTGGTCGTGGGGAACATGGGGGGCTGGAGCCAGGAGTCGCTGCCCGCAGTCGTGGTCGACGAGTACTCCGGGCTCAGCGGAGCCGGGACCATGCGGGTGGAGGCTGCCTGCGCCAGCGGGAGTGCCGCACTGAAGGCCGCCTACGACAGCGTCAGGAGCGGCGACGGGGACCTGGCAATGGCCGTGGGCGTTGAGAAGATGACCGAGGTGGACACCCCCACAGCCGTGGAGCTCATAGGCAGGGCAGGCTCGTACTTCTGGGAGTTCGAGAACTTCGGCATGACCTTCCCGGCCTACTACGCCCTCCATGCGGTGGCCCACATGAACAGGTTCGGCACTACAGAGGAGGACCTGGCCAGGGTTGCTGTGAAGGCGCACCACTACGGCGCAATGAACCCCCTGGCGCAGTTCCAGAAGGAAATAACGCTCGAGAAGGCCCTCGGCTCCCAAGTGGTAGCCTGGCCCCTGAAGCTCTACGACGCCTGCCCTCTCACTGACGGCTCGGCCGCCGTGGTGCTCGCCTCTGAAGAGATCGCCAAGAAGCTCACAGACACCCCAATATGGATCAGGGGGATCGGGGCTTCATCCGACAGCGCGAACCTCGGCAGGAGGGAGAGCTACGTCGGTCTCGAGGCTGCAGTCAGGGCGGCCAACACAGCCTACTCCCTGGCGAAGGTCGGGCCACAGGACATAGACGTCGCCACAGCCCACGACTGCTTCACAATCGCCGAACTGATGGCCTACGAGGACCTTGGGTTCTGCAAGAAGGGGGAGGGCGCCAAGATGATACGCGAGGGGCAGACCGAGATAGGAGGGAGGATCCCTGTGAACCTAGACGGCGGCCTGAAGGCCAAGGGACATCCAATCGGAGCCACTGGGGTCTCCATGACCGTGGAGATAACGAAGCAGCTCAGGGGAGAGGCGGGGAGGCACCAGGCCCCGATCAAGAAGGGGGTCGGTCTCGTCCACAACATCGGCGGCACCGGGCACTACGCCTACGTCACCATCCTCGGGAGGGAATAGCGACGTCCGAAGAGCCGATGCTCCACTCGAGGAGGGCGCTCACCCTGCGGTTCGACCTGCCCATCTCCAAGACCCGGGAGTTCTGGGATTCGCTCCGGGACGGAAAGTTCGTGACCACCAAGTGCACGGAATGCGGGAACGTCTGCTTCCCGCCCCAGTCCGACTGCCCGAAGTGCATGGGGTCTGAGCACGAGTGGGTCGACCTCGGCAGAGAGGCGACATTGGTCACGTCCACCCTCCCCAGTGTACGGCCGCCGAGCTTCTCGAGCGGCGACCCCTACACGATAGCCATCGGCGAGTTCCCAGGGGGAGTGAAGGTCCTCGCCTGGCTCGAAGGCGCCGAACGAGGGGCGAAGCCGGGGACGAAACTGAGGATCGAGGCGCGCGTCAGCAGCGAAGGGAATCCGTTCTACGTCTTCGTGCGGGCCTAGAGCTCCGCAGGTATCCCCTTCATCACGTCGGCGACGCGGTTGAGCTTGTCCCTGTACATCATGACCTTCGTTATGGAGCCCTTGAACTTGAGCTGCCCCTTGAGGACTGCCGACTGGATGTCGACCTCCCCCTTCTGCACCCTGGTCCAAGCTTCGTACGGTCCCTCGAAGGTGAACTCCGCCGGAGCCCCCGGAGCTGCCTTCTGCAGATTGGTCACGCCGTTGTCCACGTTCACCACGTAGTACTGTCCGATGTCGGTCACGCCAAACCCGATGCTCGTCTTGAAGTTCTTCGTGCTCTCCCCCCACTTCGCGTCCTGCGCAAGCGCGGTCTGCACCTGCGAGAAGTATTCGTCGCTAAGATACTTCGCCATTGGCCGCGGCCGCAGAAGCTCGTCTTTTGAGGTTACCGATGGCGCCAGAGGTCAGGATGCTGACCAGAACTTTCTCCCCTGCCTTCAATCCCCCTCCTGAGTCGCGCAGCAGGGGAGCAGCCTCTGCAGTCGTCTTCACGATGACCGCCCTCGGGTTCCCCTTGACAGCGATGACCTTCGAGCCAGGGTGTCGACCTCTCACAATCTCCGAGAACCCTCGGACCTCCTCCTCTGAAAGGGCCGAGCTCGCCAGGAAGAGCACATAGCGCTTCGACATCTACCCTGCCCTCAGCTGTTCGAGGAAGAACTCCTTCGCATGGCCGTGCATCAGGAACGCCCTCGGCTTGACCTTGAACCTGACAGCGTCTTCGTGCCCTGCGGCAACCACTCCCTGGACCAGCCTCTGCTTGTCGAGCCGCAGGAAGAGAGAAGAGTGTTCGTCGATGAGCTTGTCGATGTCGGCAGCGAGTTCCTTTCTCAAGTCTCCGGGCATCCTCGCCATCAGGGCTGCGAACGCCCTGGTGGCTCCTTCCCCGTGCAGATGAAGGCTTACCTTGGTGATTCTGTTGCCAAAGTGCCCCTCCATCTCCTCGGTCTCGAGGGGCGCTTCGGAAATGAGCCCCCTGACCGCCGCTGTCACCCGGTCGCCGTCTTCGGTCGCATGAAGCAGCAGGGAGACGTCCATTGACTGTATGGTGCTCTTCATCGAGCACAGGAGACCGGGCCGCCACTATAATACCATGGCCCAGGTTTCCGAATCCGCGCCGCCCCGCAGGCTTCGAAGATGGCGGGCACCCTGCCACATCCTAACGGCAATGAACGAACTTCCACTCGCGGCACAGAGAAGATTAACTACACCCACCCGGAACGCCCTCCGCCTTGCCGAAGAAGCTGACCGTCGAGGACATACTCTCGGACGAGCTGAAGCGAGAGATGAACATGGACACGGACACCTTCGCCGTCCTGGACGACTGGGATTCCGTCATGCACAGCGTCTACCAGATGCCCNNCGAGTACGCAGGCTACACCAACAGGGTCTCGGACATGAAACTCCTCAAGGAGATGATAGACATGCTTGCCACCCAGGACTTCGACAACGTCAAGCGGAGCGAGAGCAGGAAGAAGCAGCTGGCGCAATTCACGAAGACCCTGAGCATGTACTACAACCTGGTGTTCACGAAAGGGAAGAAGAAGGTGGGGTACGGGACCCTCTTCCACTTCCCGAAGCTGAAGGCCAGCCCAGACAGGAGCGGGGGAATCGTGCTGGCCGCAAGGATCGTGGTGGAAGGGAAGAAGCACGAGGCTACCTTCGAGAGGGGGAAGTTCGACGACTTCCTGGTGGACGTCAAGCCCTACGTCAACCTCCTCGGAGACCTCTACCGCGAGACCCGAAAGATGTAGTCGGCGATGAAAGGTTACATCCTCGGGGTCGAGAGCACGGCCCACACCTTCTCGGTCTCAGTAATGTCTTCCGACGGAAGGATACTTTCTAACACGAAGTCGGTGTACAAGCCTCCCGAGGGGAGCGGGATACATCCCTTCGAGGCGTCTCAGAACCACCTGATTGCTGCCCCGAAGGTCATTGCCGACGCCGTCAGGCTCTCGGGCGTCCCAGTAGACGAGCTGAGCGCTGTCGCCTACGCCATGGGACCGGGCCTTGGCCCCTGCCTCCGGGTGGGAGGAGTGGTGGCGCGGACCCTCGCCTCGTCGCTCGGCGTCCCCCTGGTCCCCGTCAACCACGCTGTGGGACACATAGAACTGGGCTGCCTGCTGACAGGCTCGACAGACCCCGTGGTGCTGCTGGTTTCTGGGGGGCACACCATGATTCTGGCCTACTCGGGCAAACGGTGGCGCGTCCTCGGGGAGTCCCTGGACCTCACTCTGGGCCAGCTGCTCGACCAGTTCGGGAGGCACCACGGCCTGTCCTCCCCCTGCGGCAGGGCCATAGAGGAGGCTGCGGCCAGGTCCTCCAACTACCTCAGGCTACCATACACTGTCAAGGGGAACGACGTCTCGTTCTCCGGCCTGCTCACTGCGTCCAAACTCCTCATTGACGGCGGCCGATCTTTCGACGACGTCTCCTACTCCATTCAGGAGACAGCCTTCGCCATGGTCACCGAGGTCACGGAGCGGGCCTTGGCCTTCACGGGGAAGAAGGAGGTGATGATCGTCGGAGGGGTGGCGGCCAACAGGCGCCTGACCAGCATGATGGGTGACATGGCCCGCAGGCACTCTGCTGTCGTAACCATGACTCCCATAGAGTACAGCGGGGACTGCGGCGCGCAGATTGCCTGGACCGGCTGGCTCGCCCACACCTGCGGCATCGAGGTGCCCGTGGCAGAATCGAAGGTCCTGCAGTCCTGGAGGCTCGACCGTGTCGACATCCCCTGGCGCAACTGAGTACTCCCGGGGGCGCCTCCTCTACAAGGGGGCGGAGGCGGACGTCGTCCTCGGGGAGTGGCAGGGTATGCGGGCCGTGTTCAAGATCCGGAAGCCCCTGACGTACAGGCTCAAGGTCCTGGACGAAGCGATAAGGCGCCAGAGGACTGTGCGTGAGGCTGAGATGATCCACCTTGCCAAGAGTGCGGGGGTCTCGTCTCCTTTCCTCTTCAACGTCGACATCCCTGCTTCGACCCTCGTCATGGAGTTCGTCGAGGGGGACCGTGTGAAGGACCTGGTCCCTTCGCTCCCCCCGAGAGAGCTGGACCAGGTCTTCTTCGAGTTCGGCCAGGCCGTGGCCAGGCTGCACCGCTCCGGCATCATGCACGGCGACCTGACGACTGCCAACGTTGTGAGGAGAAAGGGGAAGCTCGTCTTCATCGACTTCGGCCTCTCCGTCAGGACGACGAGGCTGGAGGACCACGCCGTCGACCTTCGGCTGATCAAGGAAACCCTGGTCGGTGCCCATTCCGAAGCCGCTGCGGAAGCCCTCGAGGCCCTGAACAGGGGGTACGCCTCTGTATCCGGCCCGGCTAGTACGAAAGCGGTACTCAAGCAGCTGCAGAACATAGAGCGCAGAGGCAGGTACGCCCGGGTCACTTGAAACGACGTCCTTCCGGGCAACGTTTATCAGCCCAACCCGGAGGACTCGCCTGAAAGGTTGCGGTATGGCTCGCATTCACTCTCATAGGCACGGGAAGTCCCACCAGACGAGACCCCCGAGCAGGAGCACCCCGAGCTGGGTGACGACCACCCCGGACGAGGCCAAGGCTGTGGTCCTCAAGCTGGCCAAAGACGGCGTCACACCGAGCAAGATCGGGCAGACCCTCAGGGACGACTACGGTGTCCCCCTACTGAAGCCTCTCACAGGCAAGTCCATCGGGAGGGTTCTCAGTGAGGGCAAGTCCGCCCCGAAGGTCCCCCAGGACCTCCAGGACCTCATCGAGAGGGCTCAGCGCATCCAGAAGCACCTTCAGGCCCACAAGAGCGACAGAAAGAATGTCCATTCACTCGAGCTCGTGGAGGCGAAGATCTACCGCCTTTCGAAGTACTACAAGCAAAAAGGCATCCTCCCGAGCGACTTCAAGTACACAGCTGTCGTCGCCCAGCTGGCGTAGCCGGGAGGCGGGCCCATGGCCGACCTCGATGGCCTCCTCGCGAGATACAGGTCGATAGCCCTCGAAGTCATGAAGGTAGCAAGGAGCGGCAAGAGGGTTCTGCTCGTCACACACATCGACGCCGACGGGCTGTGCAGCGGGTC
>DAEE01000033.1:25685-29632 GCA_002495205.1 Thaumarchaeota archaeon UBA183
AAGTTCGACTACTACATCTTCACGGACCTCGCCTCCACTCTCGTGAAGGATCTGGACGCGGCGCTGCAAGGGAGGTACCTGGTCTTGGACCACCATCAGATTCCTGAAGAGGACGCAGGGAACCCCTCCGTGGTCAACGCCTGGCGCTACGGCTTCGACGGAGGGAAGGAGGCCTGCTCCTCTGCTATGGCGTACTTCTTCGCCACGGCCCTTGACCCCACCAACGACGACCTCTCGCCCCTCGCGGTCGTCGGGGCCCTAGCCGACAGGCAGGACGGTGGCCCCGGCCGGTCGCTGGTAGGCCTGAACAGGGCCGCCCTTGGAGACGCCCAGGCCCGAGGGCTGGTCTCCGTAGCCGAGGACCTGATGTTCACAGGGAGGGAGACCAGACCAGTCCACGAGGCCATCGCCCTCACCTCGACCCCCTTCCTGAAAGGGCTGACAGGGAGCAAGGATGCGGTCTTGGCGGCGCTCCACCAGTCCGGGATGGTCCTGAAGGACGGGGGGACCTGGCGGACGATCTCCTCTCTCACTCCCGACGAGAGGATGAAGCTCACCGAGGTGATAGCAAGCGCCCTCGGGACGTCGGAGGGGGCAACCGATGCCATCGCGAGCCTCGTAGGGGAGACCTACACTCTCGAGTTCGAAGACTCCTTCACCCCCCTGAGAGACGCCCGGGAGTTCGGGACGCTGCTTAACGCCTGCGGGAGGATGGGGGCCGCAGGAATCGGCATCTCTGTCTGCCTAGGGGACAGGTCGGAGGCGCTCAAGGCGGCCATGAAGACCCTCGCAGACTACAGGTCAGGGATCAACAAGGCGCTCGAGGCCCTCACCTCTGATCCTTCCAGGATAGAGCAGCATGGGAGTCTGATCATCGTAAAGGGGGAGGGGATGGTGGACGAGAAGCTCCTGGGTCCAGTGATTTCCATTCTGACGTCGTCTCCCGAGTTCAAGGACAAGGTGGTCGTAGGGAGCGCCGAGAGCGGGGACTCTGACCTCAAGATATCATCTCGGGTAGGCGACGGCTTCGCAGGGGAGGTCAACCTTGGGGTCATCATGCGTGAGGCGGCCGAGGCCGTCGACGGCGTAGGGGGAGGCCATGCGATGGCTGCAGGTGCCAAGATCCCATCGTCGAAGGCAGAGTCTTTCTCCAGGGCAGTGATGGAGAGAGTCTCCCCTTGAGAGCGGCCGCCAAACTGACAGTACGTCTCTCCGGCTCGAACGTGGGGAGGAAGCTCTCCCAGGTGCTGGCTCCAGACAACGAGGGGCTCCCCCAGGGGATGCTCCTATCCATGGAGACCCAGGGGAAGAGCATCGAGTTCGAAGTCTCTTCCGGCTCCCCCTCCGCCACCCTATCCACAGTCCTCGCTCTCCTGCGGGACGTCACCCTCTTCCAGGAGGTATGGCTTTTATCGCGTCAAGGGGGAGGCCGAGTCCAGAGGGACTAGGCTAGGTTGATGGACATCAAGCTGATCAGGGACAACCCCGAGGCAGTGGCTGCCAGTCTCAGGCGGAGGGGGGCCCTGGACAAGGTCCCGCTCATAGGCGAGGCGGCTCAGGCGGACTCCGACTGGCGGAAGTTCAAGACCGAGGTGGACAGGTTGAGGCACAGGCAGAACGAGCTGACCGCGGAGGTAGCTGCACTGAAGAAGAAGGGGGTCCCCATCGAGGACAAGCTCGCTGAGGTGAAGGGCATCCCTCAGAAGATCAAGGACCTGGAGGCGAAGTCGGCCGAGGCCAGCGCGAAGCTGAACAGGGCGCTCATGGCCCTGCCCAACGTCCTCCACGATGGCGTCCCCACGGGCAAGGACGAGGCAGAGAGCGTGACCGTGAGGACCTGGGGAAAGCACCCGGATTTCGGATTCCATCCCAAGGACCACATCGACCTGCTGACCGCCCTCGACATGGTGGACATGGAGCGGGGCGCGAAGGTGGCCGGGGCGAGGTTCTTCTTCCTGAAGGGAGACGCTGTCAAGCTGGAGCAGGCCATAATGCAGTACGCCCTGGACTTCCTCCGGAAGAGGGGGTACACGGCCGTGGAGCCCCCGTTCATGCTCAACAGGGAGTCCTATGAAGGGGTCGTCAACCTCGAGGACTTCGGGCCGGTGATCTACAAGATAGAAGGGGAAGACCTGCACCTGATCGCGACCTCCGAGCACCCGCTGGTGTCAATGCACAAGGACGAGATCCTCGACGCAGCCCGGCTCCCCATGAAGTACTGCGGCTTCAGCCCCTGCTTCAGGGTGGAGGCCGGAGCCCACGGCAAGGACACCAAGGGCATCTTCAGGGTGCACCAGTTCTACAAAGTCGAGCAGGTGGTCTTCAGCAAGCCCGAACAGAGCTGGAAGATCCACGAGGAGCTCATCGGCAACGCCGAGGAGATCTACCAGGCGCTTGGGATCCCCTACAGGGTGGTGGCACTCTGCAGCGGGGACACAGGCTTCATGTCCGCGAAGACCTACGACCTGGAAGCCTGGCTGCCTGGCCAGGGGAAGTACAGGGAGATGGCCTCGGCCAGCAACATCACCGACTACCAGGCAAGGCGGCTCCGAATCCGCTATCGCGAGAAGCAGAGCGACCCCACGGTCCTAGTCCACACTCTGAACTCCACCGCGGTCGTAACGAGGACCCTGGTAGCCATGGTGGAGAACTTCCAGCAAAAAGACGGCTCGGTGAGGATTCCGAAGGCCCTGGCCCCCTACATGGACGGGATCACGGCCCTACAGAAGCGCTGAGGTTAAATGCCCGCGCCGAACGGGGCGCCTTCGTTTGCCCAAGAAAGTGGCGAAGGTCAGGGACAAGTGGAAGCTGAAGCAGTGGGTCACTGTCACCGCCTCGCCGTCGTTTGGCAACGCCCCCATAGCGCGGATACCCCTCACGGACGTCCAGAAGCCTGAGGGGAGGGTCATCGAGACCACCCTCTACGACATCCTGAAGCAGGACCCTCAGCACTACGCCTTCAAGCTGTTCTTCCAGGTGGACAGGGTCGAGGGGGAGACCGCCTACACTGTGTTCAAGGGGCACGAGTATTCCAGGGAGTTCCTCAGGAGCCTGATACGCCGGGGATCCTCCATGTCTGACTTCATCAGAGACTACACCACCAAGGACGGTTACGTCGTCCGGGTCTACTGCACAGCCCTCTCNNCACTGTCATCAGGGAGAAGGCCGCAAGCATGAACTACGAAGGGTTCGTCCAGGAGCTCGTCCTGCAGAAAGTCGCCTCCGATGTCTACAACGAGGCGAAGAAGGTGACCCACCTGAGGCACGTTGGCGTCAGGAAGAGCAAGCTCATCGCTCGGCCGGAACCGAGGAAGGCGGAGCCCCTAGCCCCGCTTGCTGCTTGAGACTATCTTCACGATATCCCTGTTCCTGAGCACGTGGTCTGAGCCGAGCCTCTTTCCAGTCCTGGCGTCCACCGCATAGAGGAAGGTGTCGGCCAGCTCGCTGTGCACGGTCCGGGCAAGGTCGATGGCTGTGGAGCCTCCCTTCATCACGAAGGCATCCGGGAGGACGCGCCCCTCCTTGTCGGACAGCCGCGTCTCATCCTCCACCGGGAACACGACGATGGCGCTGAGTAGGTCGAAGAACGCCTGATTGATTGCGTCCTGGACCCCGGTCCCGCCGTAGATCTTCATCACCTTCTCGTCCACCATCCGAAGTGCGTTGGCCTGGGGGGCGCTCAGCTTCTGCGGTTCCCTCACCGCGAACCTCTGGTCCCCGGGGGTGTACTCCACCAGCCCGTGCTCGGCGGCCTTCCTCAGAAGTAGCTCAGCCTCCGAAGCGCAGGGGACTATCTTCCGACCAGTCTTCCTGAGCGCCTCTATGTTGGCCGGGGAGGAGGGGAGGTCAGCCTTGTTCGCGGCCACGAGAGACGGCTTCGTCAGCTTCCTCGCCTCCACCACGAACTGCATGATCTGGTCGTCCGTCCAGGCGGTCGGCTTCTCCGT
>DAEE01000031.1 GCA_002495205.1 Thaumarchaeota archaeon UBA183
GTGATCAAGGTGGTTGGCAGCCGGGTGATCTCCAGGGAGGACAGGGCGGGAATCAAGGCGACCATAGGCAGGATGGTCGGCCTGGAGATCATGGACGAGGACTCGAAAAGAATCACAATGCAGTTCCTCCTCGAGCCGACGGCGATAATCCCCGAGAAGATCGTCCTGAGGATGTCGGGCCTACTCGACGGGATGCTCAAGGACCTGGCCGAGGGGCTGGCGAAGAGGGACCTGAAGCTCATCGGCCTCGTGGCGGAGAGGGACGACGAGGTCGACAGGCTCTACTTCCTGCTCGTCCGCGCGACCCGGGCCGCCATAGTGAGGCCGGAGGTGGCGGAGCGGTACGGCCTTTCGCCTGTCGACCTGCTCGACTACAGGGTGCTGGCAAGCTTCCTCGAGAGCATTGGGGACGCGATCACAGACCTCTCTCACAACCTGCACGACAGGGCGATCCCGAGGCAGCTCGCCAGAGAGTACTCCGCCTGCGTCGCGAAACTCACCGCCATGAACGACCTCGCCACCCAGGGGTTCATCTCAAGGCGGGGGGGAAGGCAGCGTACCATCAACAGGCGGGTGACCGACCTCGCCCTTGAGGTCGCAGACAGGCTGACGGCGATAGCCAAGGTGCCCTCGGATGACGGGGCCGAGGCTGCCGAGACCCTGGCAGCCCTGGACCGGGTCAGCAAGCTGCTGGTGGACGTCTCCGACCTGGCGGTCATAACCCAGCAGGCCTCCGAGTAGCACCCGCCTCGGAACGCTTAATTACGAAGGCCATTCTGACAGAATATGCCGAAGTACCTGTTCGTGACTGGCGGAGTGATGTCGGGGCTCGGCAAGGGTATTATCACGTCCTCGGTGGCCAAGCTCCTCCAGCTGTCTGGGGTCGAGGTGACCTGCCTGAAGATCGACCCGTACATCAACTTCGACGCGGGCACCATGAACCCCTACACCCACGGCGAGGTGTTCGTGACCGACGACGGAGGGGAGACGGACATGGACCTCGGCAACTACGAGAGGTTTCTGAACAGGGACATGACGAAGGCCAACAACATCACTACAGGCCAGATTTACAAAAAGGTCATCGACGATGAAAGGAGAGGGCGGTTTCTGGGCAAGTCGGTACAGATCATCCCCCACATCACGGATGAGATCAAGCGCAGGATCCGTGAGCTGGGCGATAAGGAAGACGTGGACGTGCTTGTGGTGGAGTGTGGGGGGACTGTCGGGGACATAGAGAGCCTCCCGTTCCTGGAGGCGTTGCGCCAGATGAGGATCGAGGAGGGTCTCTCGCGGACGCTGTTCCTCCACGTGAGCCTTGCGCCCGAGCTGGCGGTTGTGGGTGAGATGAAGACGAAGCCCACACAGCACAGCGTCCAGGAGATGCGCAGGATCGGGATCCAGCCCGACGTCATAGTGATACGCGGGACCAGGGTGCTCCCCGAGGAGGCGAAGGAGAAGATCGCCCTGTTCTGCAGCGTCCCCCTCGAGAGCGTTATCTCCGACCCGGACGTGGAGAGCATCTACCAGGTGCCCAGGCTGCTCGAAAGGGAGGGGGTGCTGAAGCCGATACAGAAGCAGCTCGGGCTCAGGGCAAGGCTGAGCATCAGGGCGTGGAACTCCGTGGCCGAAAGGTTCGTGGACCACCAGTCCACTGTGCGCATCGCCATGGTGGGCAAGTATGCGAACCTGGCGGACAGCTACGTGAGCGTCAACCAGGCCCTGTCACAGGCGGGGGCTGTGAACGGCGCAAGCACCAGAATATCGTGGATCGAGTCCGAAGAGATAGAGAAGGACGCGTCCAAGCTCGACCTGATGGACGCCTACGACGGCGTCGTGCTCCCCCAGGGCTTCGGGAGCAGAGGGGTCGAGGGGAAGATAGCCGCGGCCAACAAGGCGAGGGAGTCTGGGATACCGTTCCTGGGGCTGTGCTACGGCTTCCAACTGGCGAGCGTCTCGTTCGCGAGGCACGTCCTCGGGCTCAGAGAAGCCAACACGACGGAGGCCGACCCTGACACCCCGCATCCAGTGATCGACATGCTCCCTGAGCAGCGGGTCGTCACAGACCTCGGAGGGACAATGAGGCTCGGGGGCCACGACGTCTTCATCAGGAAGCCGAGCCGTGCCTTCGAGATCTACAGGACGGAGAAGATCAGGGAAAGGCATAGGCACAGGTACGAGCTGAACCAGAAGTACCTGAAGAGGTTCGAAGAGAAGGGGATGAAGTATACCGCCTTCAGCGACAACGGGAGGAGGGCGGAGATCCTCGAGCTGGAGGGGCACCCGTTCTACATGGCCACGCAGTACCACCCCGAGTACGTCAGCAGGCCGGAGAGGCCCGAGCCCATCTACGTGGCTTTCGTGGACGCGTGCGTGAAGCGGGCCAGGAGCGCCGCAAGGGAGCCGGAGCGAGTAAAGCCGCTAAGCCGCTGAGTACGCCCTCGCTAGCCGGACGGCCATTCGCGCCACTTCCATGGCGCTCTTCGCAAAAAGGTAGACGTTTGGCTCTATGCCGCTGCCCCCCTCCTCCACGACTGCGTCGAACGGATGGGTGGAAGACCTGAGCCGCCTCTCTAGGGCGTCCACGGTCGGATCCCCGGGCGCTCCTACGGAGTGCCTTCCTAGGTCAAGGACCCGCAGCCCTTCACTTCGGAGCAGCTTTCCCACCCCGGAGTCGTAGCGGATGTTGATGCAGGCCCGGTGCCCCGGGACCCTCGACATTCCAAGGAGGAGCACCTTGGACATGTGGGCCGATGCCCCGGCCTCGGGGGGGAGCATGGCTTTCGCCCGATCCTTGACCCTGACTATCCTGCCTGGGATAGCCACAACCTCGCTCGGGCTGGAAGCACCTTCTGCGGCGCAGGCGAGGTTGACCGACACCTCTGGCATGACCGAGACGAAGTGGGGCGAATCCTCAAGCAGCTGCACGGCCCTGGCCACCTCCGAGACGATTTCGGGGATCTTCCCGGCTCGGGCCCCGTACTCGAGGAGGCAGAAGTCGCATTCGGCGAGGGACGGGTACATCTCGCGGTGCTCGCGGCAGGCAGCCCCCGAACCGAGGAGGCCGGTCCAGATCCTGCCAAGGGCCCGGACCCCGTCGACTGGGCCGCGCTGGAGTGCGTCAGCCAGCTCCTCGGAGTCCCTGTCTGCCCGGCTGCGGCTCACAGAGAGTTTGGAGAGGAGGGCGTAGGCGCGCCCCGGGTCCGAGGCGAGGTAGATGCTCACCGATGCCTGGGTCACGCCCAGAAGCGTCGCTATCCGGCTCTGAGAAAGCCCCCTCGAGCGCAGCCGCGATGCCACGAGGGGCCTCATCCCGGGGAGGAAGGTCCCGGCCATGAGCTCGTCGGGGGGCTGCATGGTATAAGCCATTTATCTACTGACTTATAAGGCCGACCTCGCAGTCCCCATCGTGGCACAGGCGGAGGAGCAGACGGGGACGAAGGGGCCGAAGAAGTCAACGACGCTGGCTGTCATAGCCGTCTTTTCGGCCCTGATAACCGTCGGCACAGTGGTCGCTGTCCCGCTCCCCTTCCCCCTCTACGAGATCACCCTCTCGCCGCCGATATACCTCGCACTCGCTGCGATGGTGGACACGTCCACTGCCTTCGACGCCACGGCGATAGGCGGCTTCCTGGGAGAGGCGATCAACATCAGCTTCAGAGGGGGCTCGCCGATCTACCCCTTCGGCATGGTCTGGGCGAGGGGCCCCGAGGTGCTCATCGTTGCCTGGGCCAGGAACAGGGGGGAGAAGACGCTCGCCCTGGCGATGGCCGCTGCCACGGTGTTCGAGACGTTGGCCTTCTTCTTCCCTGACTGGGCGTTCTACGTCTATGGCCTGTTCCAGTATGGTTCGCCAACGACGATCGCAACGGGGTTCGGGTACGCCGTCTTCGACTTCGGCACCCTGGCAGACCTGGCGTTCATACCCGTAGCAATCCTGATAATTCGAGCGGCCAAGCCCGCCTTCAGGAGACTCGGCTACGAGTGACAGACGCGCCAACACATCCGCCGGGAAGGAAGGCCCCGAGTTCATGAAGAAGGTCGTGTACTCGAGCCTCGGACGGCCATCCCGATCCCTCAGGCTCGGACCGGGGGTCGGATTGGACAATGGGGTCGTCAGCCTCCCTGGCGGCCGGGTGATGATCCTCACCGTGGACCCGGTGTCCATAATTCCAGCCTTCGGCATGAGGCTCTCAGCCTGGCTGAGCGTCCATCTGATAGCGTCCGACTACACCACGAGCGGGTGCGACCCAGAGTACGCCACCTTCACCTACAACTTCCCGGAAGAGACGACCGGGGGAGAGAGGGAGGAGTACGTCAGGGCCATCGGGGAGGAGTGCGATGAGCTGGGGGTGACCATAGCAGGCGGGCACACGGGTAGCTACCCGGGGGCGGGATTCACGGTGATAGGGTCGGGCACCATGCTCGGATTCGGCGACGAAGGAGGGTACGTGGCTCCGTCGATGGCCCAGGCCGGTGACGTCGTGCTGATGACCAAGCATGCCGCCATCGAGGCAACCGTCTCTCTCGCTACGTCATTCCCGGAGTTCGTCGAAAGGAGGATCGGATCAAGACTCGCGAGGAAGGCGAGGTCTGGGGTCAGGCTCTGTTCTACGGTCGCAGACGCGAGGGCCGCGAGGGGGGCAGGGCTGGGGAGGGGCGGAGTCTCGTCGATGCACGACGCCACGGAAGGGGGAGTCCTGGGGGCCCTCGGAGAGATGGCCGCTGCGTCGAGGAAGCGGTTCGTCGTGAATCCCCTGCGAATACCTGTGGCACCGGAGGGAAGGGCTGTTTGCAAGGCCTTCGGCCTTGACCCACTGCTGACCATGGGCGAGGGGGCGCTGCTAATCACCTGCGGCCACTCGGCCGCACCGGACCTGATACGGTCGCTGGCGCGAACTGGGGTCGGGGCCGCAGAAATCGGGACGGTCAGGGAAGGCAGCGGCCTTCTGGCAGAGTGGGACGACGGCCGCAGGGCAAGGGTCTCTTTCGGGCCCGACAGATACTGGGATGCCTATGCGAGGGCGTCTGGGCGGCACCTCCGGTAGCCGAGCTTCGACATCCGTAGGCACCTTTTGAAGTGGCGCCGGGAGGGACAGGCGCAAGGCCACCACGTTGTCCACAACCGAGAACGCCGCCCGGGTCCTGAAGTCGCTGAAGGACGAGGAGTGGAGGACCCTGGCCGGGCTGGAGCGGTCGACGTCAGGGTACGGAACCCCTGACCTGGGGAGGCTATCCCGCATGAGCCGGCTGCCCCCCGACCGGGTGGCTTTCGCCACAGATGCCCTGGAGAAGAGGGGATTGGCCGCGAGGAGGGGACGGGGGTACGTGCTCACGAGGGAGGGGGTCGAGGTGATGGCTCTGAAGGACTACGTGAAGAAGGACCTGATCTTCGCGCTGGGCGCGATAATCGCGAAGGGGAAGGAGTCCGACGTGTACGAGGCGCTGACCGAGGAGGGGACTGTCTACGCTCTCAAGCTGTACAAGATAGGGAGAATCAGCTTCACGAGCATCAGGAAGAAGAGGGTGAGGGAGAGCGCGGAGTTCAGGAGCTGGATGACAGCGAACTACGACGCCGCCAGGCGGGAGTACCATGCCCTGAGGAAGCTCGAAGGGCTCTCGCCTTGCTTCCCGAAGGCCATCTCCTACAGCAGGAGCACAGTCCTGCTGGAGGAGCTTTCGGGGGTGCGCCTGTCCCAGAGGCCCTACCTCGAAGACCCGGAGGGCGCGCTCAGGACCGTCTTCGAGGCTGTGCGCACGGCCTACGTGAAGGCCGGACTCGTGAACGCCGACTTGAGCGAGTACAACCTGCTGACGGACGGCGCATCGATGTGGCTCATCGACTGGCCCCAGGCTGTGGACGCGGGGCACCCCAACAGCGCGGAGCTGCTGATGCACGACGTCAGAGCCGTGACCGCATTCTTCAGGAGAGCCTACGACGCAGATTTGGACTCGGAGAAGGCGTTCGCCTACGCCAGCGGCAAAGCAGAGAGCCTAGAATAGGTCGACCTTCTTCTGGAGGATGAGGCCTGTGACTTTCCGTATGTTTCCCAGCGAGTCATCGAGTATGGACTCTATGTCCCCCTTGACCGACGGAAGGCGCGACCCGTCCCTCATCACGACCGCCGCGCTGGCGATCAGGGGCTGATCTATCGGCTTCCCGATTCTGCTCAGTATCCGAACGTAGGATTCTTTCACTGCGGGGAGCTCCTTGACGATCTCCCTTGCTGTGAGGACTGCAAGCGCGTTGAGGATCTTGCCCGTGTGGTTGACGGGGTTCTTCCCCGCCGTGGCTTCCATGGAGTACTGGCGCATGGGGGAGATGAGGCCGTTGACCCGGTTCCCCCTCCCTGTGTTGCCGTCGTCCCCCATCTCGGCCGACGTCCCGGTGACCGTGAGGTAGAACTCCCCGTGCTTCGGGTTGTCTGCCGCGTTGAGCTTGAAGTTGACGTCGAGCTTCGAGCCCGAGACCATCTTATCCAGCTCCTCCCCCACGTCTTCGATTACGCTGACGTAGTGGCTGGCGTCGGGGACCTTGCCGCTGACCATGGCCGCGGCGACTGTTGTCTCCAGCTTCCTCCCCCGCCTCATCCCCATGACCTTGACGTCCTCGCCCACCTCGGGGTACTTCTTCTTGAAAGAAGGGGAGTTCAGGAGCTTCTCGGCGCCAAGGACTATCTCCTCCGTCGGGGTCAAGGGTGCGTATCCGACTCCGATGGACGTGTCGTTCGACACCGGCATTGCGCCCTTGCGCATGAAGACGGCGACCAGGTCTGTGGAACCCTGCTTGATCTTCGTGTCTATGACCACGTGCTCGTCGGGGTCCAGGAACCTCATCGTATCCTTGATGAACTTCCGGATGGAGTGGCGCGCGATCTCCCCGACGGGGACTTCGATGGTCTTCCCCCTGATCGGGACCAGCTCGGTCGCCCTCCCGGCGACCAGCAGATAGATGGGCGCGATGACTGTCCCTCCGCCGAACCTTGGCTCTGACTTGCCCCCCACGAGGATGCCCTTGTCCACGTTGTGGTGAAGGATTGCGCCGAAGTTCTTGATGTAGTAGTCGCAGAGCCCGAGGGACACGGCCTCCGACGCGCCGTCCACCAGGCTGTCAGGGTGCCCCTTCCCTTTCCGCTCCACTATTTCGACGTCGAAATCCTGAACGCTCTGCCCTCTTATCTCCTCTACGTGGAGCGACCTCTGCGCCAGCCCAGGGACCCCCTATAGTCTGTCCTCTATCTTGACGTAGAGGACGTTGTTGCCCCGGATCACAACCTTGCCGTAGTTGGCGATCTTGTTCCCGTTCTCCGACTCCTCAGCGTCCACCAGGATGACGTTCATGTACGGGTCGACGTTGGACATCTTCCCCCTGTACTCGATCTCGTTCTTCAGCCTCACTGAGACGAGCTTGTTCGTCGCCTTCTGCAGGACGTTCAGTGGTCGTTTGGTCTGAGGAGGGGGTTGAGGATTCACTTCGAGACTTTTTCGCAGGCCATCGGCTCACAGTTAAAAAGACATCGGTGATGAAACGGAGATGAGAGCGGAGGTCCGGGGACAAAACGGTCACGCCTTTGGAAACTGCCGGAGACTCGGTCAGGCGCGTTTCCTCGTTCATCTTTCACGGGTCCGGATCTCCTGGGATAGACAGGCTCCTCGGCGGCGGGTACAGGGCGGGCACCCTCACTGAGTTTTTCGGAAGCAGCAACAGCGGCAAGTCGCAGCTCGCGATGCAGGCAGCCCTCCTGGCTGCGCGGGAGGGACGAAGGGTCCTCTTCATCGACACAGAAGGGGCGTTCCGGCCTGAGAGGTTGGAGGAGATGGCGAAGGCAAGGGGGTGGAAGGCCGAGGGGGCACTGGAGAGGATAATCTATGTCAGGTCCGATTCGTCGGCGGAGCAGAGGGAGGCCATACTGTGGATGGGCTCGCGTCCGGCCACCTCGGGGTGCAGCCTCGTCGTCGTCGACACGCTTACGCGCAACTTCTCCCTCGAGCTTCCTGGCAGGAGCAACCTCTCGAGCAGGCAGGGGGCCCTCGACGTCCACCTCAGCGAGATGGCCAGGGACGCCTACCTCAACGGCAGGGCCTATGTCCTCACGAACAGGGTGACCTTCGGACCTGTGAGGGACGTGGGAATCGGGGGGAGGACGGTCGAGCAACTCGTCCACGCGTCGGTGCTGCTGGAGAGGACCCCGAGCGGGCTGAAGGCGACTCTGGTATCGGACGGGGAGAGCGCTTCCGCTTCCATTGGCCCTTCCGGCGTCGAATGAAAGTGACACGTTGTCCAATGTTTTTGCGCCACGAGCTTAAGGAAGGTTAAATATCGTATGATGAATGTGCTCACGAGCAGAGTCGTGCAGGAATCAATAGCCTCCATACTCGATTCTCTAAAGAGGTCCGACCTGGACGGGGCGAAGCAGAGGATCCAAGCCCTCATGCCCGAGGTGAAATCAGAGAGGCAGAGGGGGGAGCTGCTGGCCGCCGCAGGCATCTACTCCAGCATGGCCAAGGCCAAGGAGGGGACCATGCAGACATGGGACACGGCGAGGATCGAACGGGCGGCGAAGTCGATCACTGCCAGCCAGATGGCGGACGAATTCGACATGGGGTACGCAGAGACGCTGCTGAACTACGCGAAGCTTACAGCGAGTAGCCCGCAGCCTGCAGCGTGAAGAAGAGCATCCACGTGAAGAGGAAGGCCATGACGAAACCACCGATGCCTGTAGTGTAGACCTTCCCCTGGCCCTCCTTGCCGAGGGTCTTGTACCACGTAAAGCGGGCCACGTAATAGGAGACGAGGTAGAACAGGATCCCGATGCTCACACCGCTGGTCCAGTCAGTCCCGGCGAAGACCTCCGCGATCACTCCGGCGACCGCGGCCAGCCCTAGTCTGGACCAGTATAGCTTATCAAACGACGGGAGCGGATGAGGCTGTATGGCCGAACTCTCGGGCTTCGAAGTCTTGGCCTTGCTCAAGGAGATTGGATTGGCGCTTCGTGGAACCTATATTAACAGTATCTACAGCTTCGGAACGTCTCAGCTCCTCCGGCTGAGGAAACCCGACTCTCCCGACGTCTGGCTAGTGGTCTCGCCCAAGAAGGGAGTCTGGATCTCCGAGAGCGTCTCTGAAAGGGCCGAGACAACAGAGTTCACGACCAAGCTCAGGGGGGAGCTGGAGAGGGCCAGGTTCGCGGGAACGGACCAGGTGGACCTCGACAGGGTGTTCAAGATCGCCTTCGAAGATGGAGGCCAGAAGAACCTCATCGTGGAGCTCATGCCTCCGGGGAACGTGATCGTCGCAGACGGGGAGGGGAGGATCCTCCTGGCCCAGGAGGAGGTTCGCTCCCCGACCAGGCGCGTGGTGAAAGGGGAGAGGTACCAGCCGCCGAGGCAGTCAAGGACGAGCCCGTCGGAGGTTACCGCCGAGGGCATATCTGGAATGCTGAGGGAAGAGAAGACAGTCGGAAGGGCGATAGGGAGACACATCGCGCTCCCCCGGAAATACGTGGCCGAGTCCCTCGCCCGCCTCGGACTCGACGGAGACTCACCATCCTCCGCATTGGACGGGAGGGAGAGCGAGGCGACAAGGATCCTGGAGGAACTGGTCAAAGAGGCGAGCAGCAGCCCCAGCCCCTGCCTCGCGAGGACCGCCGATGGAGAGGACATCTTCGTCATCCCGCCTGCAAATGCGGAAATGGTCGCTGAAGCGAAATCCGTTTCGGAGCTCTGCGACCGCCTCTTCCTCCGCGATGCCGGAGAGAAAGTGGAGGCGCCTTCTGCGGAGGCCGGGAGGAGGAAGGAGCTGGAGGTCACCATAGCCAAGTTGAAAGCGGAGGCTGTGGCCCTAAGGGCTGGGGCAGCGAAAGCCAGGGCTGCGGCCTCCGAGGCGGCATCGAGCAGCCTTGAGAGCGCCCTCCTGCTCCTCAGGGAATCGGGGGCGAAGCTGCCACGCGAGCCGTCTTCAGCGTCCGCTGTCGCTTCTGCGCTGTTCGACAGGGCCAAGGGCCTCGAGAGGAAGGCGGCCGACGCCCTCGAAGCTGCGGGGAAGCTCGAGAGGAGGCGCGACAGGATAAGGCCCGGGGAGCGGCCCAGGGCGAAGCCTCTCCCGAAGCGGACCCGAGAGTGGTATGAGAAGTTCAGGTGGTTCGTGAGCAGCGGCGGTAGGCTGGCCGTCGGAGGGAGGGATGCCCAGTCGAA
>DAEE01000062.1:0-6674 GCA_002495205.1 Thaumarchaeota archaeon UBA183
GCGTGGAGCGGGCAGTTGGGGTTTCCGCATGTGACCCTGAAGATTGTGTCCTGTGATGCCTCGTCTTGTTCAGATGTGATGCGGATGGAGATCAGGCCGCAGCGCGGGCACGCAAAGACCTTCGGCAGCGTCCGGTGGATAACTCGAAGGGTCTTCTTCCGTCTCCTACCCATCTGTCTCGCCCGCTCGCTGGTTAACTGAAGTAAATAAGATAGCGTCTCATGCCCTCTGACCCCGTTATCCGTAAATTTCGGTAAGATGGTGCATGAAACCTTAGTTATTCTGTTGTTATTGGTCTGAATGTGGAGTTATTGCGAAAGTCAGGCAAGTGGCCTTTTATACAATTTTGACTAATGGGCCCCCCTATGAGCTTCCTCGATAGGCTAGTCGAGCAGTCGTCGGTCACCCGCAGACAGCTCGAGTCCCTCACCAGCTACCAACGAGTTGCTGTAGGCGAAATCAAGCTGAAGGATGCTGCGTCTCTCTCGTCTCAAGGCAGGACCCGAGGACAATCAGACAGGCCTCTGACGGTTGGATCGTACTACCGTACAGTCCAGCAAGCGCGTACAAATGTCAGGGAGTCCTTGGTGACGGTTGTCGTTGCGCTCTGGTTGGGCTTGATCAGAGTGGAGGACTTGCGCCGGCTATTCGAACTGGTGGGTGGCGGAGCCCGTGAGCTTTCTGATGAAGAGGCGGACCGGTTCCTGAGGCTCTTGGACGTCCTCCTGAAGCGGATTGTTGTGTGATGGGCATCACGCTTAAATCACGTTTTGGTGTGACGCCGGCGAGATGGCCTTGGCTGACGACCTGGTCACGGCTGTGCTGTTGGCGGCCGCTGGATTCTTCGTCGCCTTGGCTGCTGGCCTGTTGATTAGGTACAGGCAGGCCTCGCAGAAAATCACCGCCTCGTCCGACCTTGGCCACGACCTGTGGCAGGCACTTGAACAGAGGATGAAGAAGCAGGATGAGCGCATACTTGATGTGATGGGCAGGCTCGAAGTCGTCCAGTCGAGGGTGTTGTCTGCCGCTGCGGCTCAGGTTCCTATTGGCCCTCCGCCGGCGCCGGCTTCGGCGCCCCAGCCGCAGCCTCGTCAGGAGGTTGGGGCTGATGTGATGTCTCTGACCCAGGCCGAGCGGCATGCAGGGTCACAGCCGGAATCACGCACATCACGTGCGCCGACGGCAGAACTTCGCCTTGACGAAACGCAGCTCAGGGTCATTGGCCTGCTCGCTGAGAGCCCGAAGAACACCCGTCAGTTGACAGATGCGGTGGGAATGTCTCGTGAGCACACTGCCCGGCTGATGAAGGAACTCTTCGAGGCAGGGATAGTCTCTCGCAACGACGCCACCAAGCCTTTCGTCTACCAGCTTACTGATGGTGGCAGGCGGTATTTGCCCGCCGGTCCAAGCTAGTCTCGTTCGCCCCTTGCACTGCGTTTACGAAAGGAACCAACATCACCAAACAAATATCTAACCTGCGTGCGACCGTTAGGTTGCAGTGACCCCGGAAGAAGGAATCTCGAGAGAGCTGAGCCTTGGCGAGGTGATCTCGAAGACGTTCGACCTCCTCAGGCGCGACTTCGTGAAGTACTTCGCGGTCTTCGCTGTTGCGGAGATCATAATCGGATTGGCCACGTTGTTAGCATATACTGTCGTCAAACTGCCAACCGTCCCGACGAATTCGACCGACCTCTCGTGGCTTCCTGGATACGTCGAGGCGTTCCTGGGGCTCTACGCCATCATAGGAGTCGCCACTCTGGTCGTGACCCCAATCGCCGAGGGGGCTGCAATCAAGATGGCTGCCGAGGCGGTTGAAGGCAAGCCGGTCTCGCTTGGGGCCTCGGTTCGGTTCGCCGTCTCGAAGCTACTCTGGCTGTGGGTGGTGAGTTTCGTCGTAGGAATAATCGTTATCCTTGGATTCGTTGCTTTGGTTGTGCCCGGGATAATCTTGGCGATAATGTTCTCCCTTGCTCTTCCAGCCCTCTTGCTTGAAAATACCGGGGTCGTGGGTAGCCTTGGCCGGAGCCGTGAGCTCGTCGGACATCGCTGGGGGAAGACGTTCGCCACGTTTCTTGTCCTTGGGTTGATTATCTTAGTAATTTCGGTCGTTCTGGGCGTGGTTGTCGCCGTGCTGGGATCTGCGGGGCCCCTTATCACAGACTTCCTGTCGTCCTTCTACGAACCAATCCTTCCAATCGCGCTTACGGTATACTTCTTCTCGAACCGGGCCAGGATATCACCCCCGACTCAGGCAGGGCAGGCGCCTGGTGGATACGCGCCGACCCCCCAGCCGGGCATGAAGTTCTGTCCGAATTGTGGGACTCAGCTGCTCGCTTCCGCCGCGTTCTGCTCAAACTGTGGGGCCAAGCAGCCGGCGCAAGGTTGACTCTGGCCTAGGTCCCAGCGATTCGGGCCAGAAGCCTCTCGCGCGTTTCTGGCCACTCGTCTGCGATAATCGAATAGATCATCGAGTCGCGCGTCGACCCGTCTGGTCGAATCTTGTGGCTACGGAGCTTCCCCTCGAGCTTCGCCCCGAGCTTGAGTATTGCCCGCTGCGAATGGAGGTTGTTGACGTCGGTGATGAACTGGACCCTTATGGCGCCCCAGTCTTCGAAGGCGTGTTTCATGAGAAGGTACTTGCATTCCGGGTTGACCTTGGTGCCTTGGACCGCAGGGATGTACCAGGTGGACCCAATCTCGGCCGTTTTCTGTTCCTTGTCGACCAGAAGATATGACGTGCTTCCCACCACTTGGCTGCCTCTGCGCGCCCTCACGACAAACGCGTAGCCCTCACCTTTCTCCTCGGCCGCGAGACCGTAGGCAATCCGCTTGTCGATGTCGTCTTTCGTGCGGAGCGGTCTGAGGAACCAGCTCCAGTCTAGCTTTTCGGCTGCAGCCAGAAGGGCCGTGGAGTGGTCTTGGCGCAAGGGCTCGAGGCGCACTCCCGTCCCCTCGAGAACGCAGGGGCCCAGGCTCTTGGTCGACGTAGATTCGTGTTGGCTTCGGTCCTTATAGAACTCTTGCGCGATCGTGTGCAGGCCCCCGCCCCTCCCTTTCCTATCCTTCCACTCCAAAGGAACCTCTCATAGTAGTATGATGTTACGAAAGTAAAGGAGCCCGTTCTCGGTTGGCAGCCCTCGGTGAATATGCTTTGAGGTCTAGTCGGTGTCGCAAATGGTTGGTATTTGACGTCCGACGGCCCGGACCAAACGGGCAGAAGGGCTCCAATGGAAATGGTGGGGTGGGGGTTTCTAGTGAAGGCAAGTGAAAACACGACCAACCCGGGCCGCGGGAACACCCCTGTATTTCCACTGGAACCTGTCCACGCCCCGAAACTGTGAAACGGCCGAATCTGACCCCCTTTGTTTCCATTGGAGCCGGTCCACGCCCAGCCACAATCAACGCCCAGTGAACGCCAGTGAACATCCTCCGACGTATCAAGTCCGAGTCAAACCATCTAACCCTCAGGTTCACAAGTTCACACTAGACACGGCTTTATCGGGGTCGGGCTCACCGGCAGGGCCGTAAATTGCGCAAGCGAATCAAGATCGAGCTGGAAGACGAGGAAGGAACCAAGTACACGCTTGCGCTGGAAGGCACGGTCTCCCGCGACAAACTGATGAAGGCCATGGACATGCTGGAAGTCATGGACGTCCCTCTGGAGCACGCGCCACGGTCGCCTGACCAGGGAACGTTCTTCGGGAAGGTGCAGACCCTCTTGGAAACGACATTTGCGGCTGGAGACTTCTCTTCGTCCGACGTGGCCCGCGAGCTCGAGGACAAGTATGGCCAGCCGGTGAAGCTGAGCACAATCTCGACCTACCTGGCTCGCCTGACAGACAAGCAGTACATCAAGCGGGAGAGGTTCGGAAACTCGTGGGTGTACCGCAAAGTCTACCTGAAACCCACCCAGGTCGCCGAAAGATAGCCTCAACCCTTCTGGTCGACGAGAGAATTCACGAGAGCATAGGCCCTCAAGAAGTCATAGGCCCTCGGGGTCATCACATAACTCACCCCGCCCCCGGAGCTCTGGGCCTCCAGCAGCCCCGCCTTGATCAACACCTCGAGATACCGCCGCGTCCTGTCAAGAGGGGTATTGGAGGCGTACGAAATGTGGGTGATCCTGCCCGCCCCGCCATACGAGTCAATGGCATTGAGTATCGTGTTGTAAATGTCGAGCTTGGAACGCTTGACCTTCTTCATAACGGCGGACCCGGCAGGCTGGACACTTTCTGAGGCTGGGAAGAGAACTGCACGCCCCTCCCAACCCTGACCTCGTCGGTGTACAGCAGCTTCCCGCCGACACGGCAGCGGTCCCCGACCTCCACTCGGGACGCGTAGATGTTCCCCACACTGGACGAATCGCCGATCCTCAGCTCACCCGCCCAGACGTCTTCAGCCGCAGCGTCTCCTTCTATCCGCACCTCGTCCCCCACGATGGGTCCCGCCGCCCTCCCGTGCCTACCGACGCTCACAAAAGCGCCCTTGGTCCCCTTGGCTGTGACGAGACTCCGACCAACCTTCACATCGTCATGCGCCCGAACCTGTTCTGACTTCAGATCTCCGCCAATGTCAACTGACCCCGCTTCCAGCTTGCCTCCTACGCGCGCTTCTCCTCCCACCGTCAGCCGGTCGCTTAGCACGAGGCCGCCCTGCACCTCAAGAATCCCCCCGACCCTCACGCTACCTCCGGTTCCTGACTCGAGCTTCAAGCGCCCTCCGACATCAATGTCTTCGAACCTTAGCGGACCACCGCCCTCCATCGTCCCCCCCACCCGCGCGTCTTCTACCGACCCTTTCTCCAGGCGCACCATGCCACCCACGTCCAGACCTTCTATCTCGGCCTCACCCGCCACCTCCACCGTCCCTCCTACCTTCACGTCCTCGGCGACTACGCGTTCCACCCGAAGCGTCCCTCCTACCTTCACGTCCTCGCACTTCAGCTCCTTGGCCTCCAGCGTCCCGCCGACCATGATGTCTTCGCCCGTCATCTTGCCTGCCTTCAGAGTGCCACCCACATGAACATCCTCGGTCTGAGCATCTCCCACGAACTCGGCCTCTCCGCCGACTTTCACGTCTTCGGCCCTCGTCGTCCCTTTCACTTTCAGCGACCTCGGGACGTCCACAGACTCCACTTTCAGGTTTCCGCCGACCTCCAGGCTGCCGCCATCATCTAGGCTGATGTCTTCGACATCAAGGTCGCCCTCGACCAAGAAGGCCCCGTCGCCTTTGACCGCCTCGGCCTTCAGGCTCCCCCTGACCGTCCCTCTGTGCCTGACCACGACAGTCCCCGCAACTTCAACTCGTCCGCCTTCCACAGTCCCGCCGTCGACGAGCAGATCCCCCTCGACCACAGAGAGGGTGACCGACTGGCCGCGCTCAACCCTCGCCGCAAACTCGTTCATGGGCACGGCGCGGCCGGGCTCAGATATATAGCGACCTCACGTGGTGTGATTACCAAGCGTGCCCTGAGTATAAACGAAGACGGACCGCCTTTCGCTTCCATGAACACAGAAACGAAGGACGAAGAGTGCGACAAGGCCTGGAACCAGCACGAGATAGCGAAGTATTCCTACGTTCAGAAGGTCTGGATTCGGTGAGGGAGTCAGGCCGGAGGGCTACCCCCACCAAGGAGGAAACCAACCATACCATCCAGGTCCACAAACACGTGGTCAGGTTCTTCCTCGCCGAGGCGCCGGGCCTGAATGGGCCCCCTGGCTATGGCAATGGACGGAACTCCCGCGCGCTTCGCAGCCTGGATGTCTGCCGGCGCGTCGCCGACGTACACCGCTTCCTGAGGCTCCAAGGCCATGGCGCCAAGGGCCCGCCGAATCATCGCCGGCGACGGCTTGAGCTCCTCCGTCTTCTCGCCGAAGAGGACTACCTCGAAGAACCGCCCCAGATCAAACTCCGCCAGCTCCTGTTCTACGCGGGACTTGGACCCGTTTGACACCAAGGCCAGCCTAAGGCCCGCCTTCTTCAGCGAAGCCAGGCACCTTAAAGCATCAGGATGGAGTTCTGGGTGCTCTTCTTCGTAGAGACCGAGCCACTCCTGGTCCACTTCCTTCCAAAGCGAAACCGGCAGCCCAACCTTCACGTAGAAGTCGTACCAGTTGGGGCTCTGTAGCTCGAGGTATTCGTCCTTGGTGAGCTTCCTCGTCCCCAACTTTGCGAAGATCCTGTTGTAGACGTTGAAAGCCGACCCGAGCGAATCGAGCAGGACTCCGTCCCAGTCGAAGAGGAGCCCCACCACGCGCCCGGCCTTCAAGGAGCCAACGCCGGAAAGTTGGGTTCCTTAACCGGTGTGGTCGCTCTTCCGTTTTGAAAGGACACAGGCCCGCAGGGCCTCCTTCGTGCGTCGGCTTTCACCAGAACCGCAAAACTGTCATGCTTAACTACTCGATTATGCTTACGTTTCCCATGTCTCACGTTAAATCCATCGAAGCATCAAGGGACGAGACCTCCGACCTGGAAGCGCGCATCATCAAAGCGATAGGCCGCGCGGGCCCGAGGAACGTCGCTCAAATCTCTCGGATGACCGGCGCCCACCAGGAAACCATAAGGTACAAGATCAAGAAACGGTTTGGCCGCCTCGGCTTCAAATTCCACGCCGAAGTCGATTATGAGAAAATTGGGCTGAGTCTGCACTGGGCCACACTGAAGTTCTCGAGAAC
>DAEE01000062.1:6683-16363 GCA_002495205.1 Thaumarchaeota archaeon UBA183
TACACGGCGCTCTTTACCCTTCCAGTGGACTCAGCAAGCCAGTACGGGGAGTTCTTGGGGGCGCTACGAGAGAAAGGGATCCTGGCCGATTACGCTCTGGACGAAGTCTTGGTCAGAAGACACAAAATCATGGACCCAAGGTTCTTCAATTTCCGGTCGGGAAGGTGGGAGGTTGAATGGGCAAAGGTCGCCGCCGAGCCCCCGGCCCCACTGAGCCCGGTGAAGAAGCCCCGCGCCGAGGACTTCGACTACTACGACCTGCTCGTAATCAAAGAGCTGCAGAAGGACGCCCTCCAGCACCTGACAGAAATAGCGAGGAAGCTGAAGGTCCACCAGAAAACGCTCGAGTACCACTACAGAACGCACGTACAGAAGTGGAAGCTCGTCCCTTCGTACAGGATAAGATGGGCGCGGGACACGACAAGGAAGCCAACCCACTCGACTACGTTCACCCGGCTCGCATTCAACAACCTCAGTAGGGCGGAATTCGCCGAAGTACAGGGGGCAATCAGCAAGGTGCCGTTCCTCTGGCTCGAAGACCTCCTACAGAGCGGAACCTACATCGCAAGCATGTACGTCCCCGTCACGGACCTGCAAAGCGTCCTGAACTACATCGGCTCCACCGTTCCGAACTTGGGGTCGAAGATAGACGTGGGTTTCGTCAACTACTCCGAGGCTTCGTCATTCACTATACCCTACAACATGTACCAGAACAACGCCTGGAAGTTCGACGTTCACCAAATGGAAAGGGCCCTGAAGAAAGAATCCATCGTCCCTTTACAAAAATAGGAGAGCGCCCCTAAGGAGGGGAGCCCCCACCGATCTCGTCTAGGAACCCAATGGCGAGGCCGTGGGCCGCAGCCAGAGCCGCGATCACGGATATGGCCGCGGAGACGAGGAACAATCCGATTCGGATTTTGACATCGATGGTCATGGTCGGGCAGTGATTGGGAGAGGCTCAGTAATTCCACCTTTTCATCAATAACAGAAGATAACATCATAGATTTCCATAACCGAACGAGCATAACTCCCAATGAGAACGGGGGGTATGCGGGGAGAGCGCTCCAAACACCTATCTAGACCAGTGTTTCCACTGTTCCTGTTTGTCAGAGGGCATAGACGAGATCTTCCGTAAGGCCAAGGAGGGGAAGCCGCTCTTCGCGAACCGCGAAGCCTTGGGTCCAGACTACATGCCGGGGCATCTGCCCTTCCGAGATCCTCAGACCAAGGCGATAGCCCAGATTCTTGCCCCGATTCTGCGGGGCTCCAAGCCATCCAACCTCCTGCTGTACGGCAAGACAGGCACGGGTAAGACGGCCGTCACCAACTACGTCCTTTCCAAGCTCAAGACTGAAGCCAACAACCCAAACTTGGTGCTCGCCTACGTCAACACCCGCCTGGCCGACGGCGAATACAGGACCCTCGCCGACTTCGCGAGGTTTCTGGAGCTCAGGAAGGAGAAGCAGATACCGCTCACCGGTCTGGCCATAGGAGAGGTTATCGACCGCATATCGGACAACATCAGGTCGAACAAGAAGAAGGTGGTCCTGGTCCTCGACGAAATCGACTACCTGGTCAAGCTCTTCGGCGACGACATCCTGTATGCCTTCACAAGGTCGGGGGAGAAGCTTACGCCGGGGTTCCTCGCCATAGTGGGCATCTCAAACGACCTCAAGTTCAAGGAGGGCCTCGACCCGAGGGTGCTCAGCAGCCTTAGCGAAGAGGAACTCGTCTTCCCGCCCTACACGGTGGACGAGCTGAGGCAGATTCTCACCGAAAGGTCAAGGGTCGCCTTCAGGCCGTCGGTGGCCTCGCCCGCGGCCATCAATCTTTGTGCCGCCATGGCAGGATCGGAGCACGGTGACGCCAGGCGCGCCATCGACCTCCTGCGCATAGCTGGCGAGGTTGCTGAGCGGGAGGGGCTCGATCAGATTGACGACTCGTGCATCAGGACTGCCTCCGCCAAGATGGAGGTCGACAGGGTGGACGAGGCGATCCGCTCCCTGCCCGTCCAGAACAAGGCCATCCTCGCTGCCGTTTCTCGTTTCGACGGAGGCACGAACACGGGCGAACTCTACCTGGCTTACAGCAACCTCTGCAAGAGGATGGGCATCGAGACCCTCACCCAGAGGCGGATGAGCGGGATCCTCGGGGATCTCGACCTTCTGGGGTTGGTGGAAGCGTCCGTCGTCAGTAAAGGGCGCCGCGGACGAACGAAGAAGATCCGCCTTCTGATAGGAAGGGACACCCTGGAGAAGACCCTGTCAGAGGACCCCGCATTCGGGGAAGCAGTTTAGCCGGCCTGGAACCCGGCGGCTCCGAAGTTGCGCCTGACCGCCTTGAGGGTCGAAAGGTCCAGCACGGGTATGATGCTCGGCGTGGGTTCCATCCCCATGTTCGACTGGAACTGCGTCTGAGCTTGCCACGTCCCTGAGTTCACGAGCAGCGTCCCTCTGTAATCGAGTTCCCCGTAGGTGTGGACGTGGCCCACATGGAAGACGTCCGGGACTTGGTCGACCACCATGTAGTCCCGCAACTCTGGCGAAAGGGCCGTCCGCTTGCCGTAGGTCGGGGCGAGATGCCTTGCCCTGAGCAGCAGCTTCATGGCGTCCGTAGGCCTATCGTAGGCAAGGTTGGGGGTGGTGGCTATCACGTCGTCCAGGCTCTTGCCGTGGTATACCAAGAACGTCACACCATGCAATTTNNATGTATGCAGGGTCGCCTACCCAACGGACGTTGTCCATGTCGTAGAGCGGCCCGGCCATGTCGGCTGCCACCGCCGGCTGCGGAAGGGCCTGCCTGACTGCATCGTGGTTCCCTGGGGACAGCACGATCTGGATGTTCCCTGGGACCTGCCTCAGCAGCTGCGCGGCCAGTTCGTACTGCTTCTTCGGGTCTCTTTCCGCCAGTTGGAACTCCTGGCCCGGGTAGACCCCCACGCCGTCAACAAGGTCTCCCGCTATCACCAGGTACTTGATTCTGCTGACCATGTCCTTGTCGCCGAAACCACCATTCAACCATTGGAGGAAGCGCGCGAAGTCGTCAGCCAGGAACATCCTGCTCCCGACGTGGAGGTCTGAAAGGAGGACGGCGTAGACCCTGTGCGAGGACGAGACAACCCTCCGCCCAGGCACGTCGGGGAGCAATACAGAATCGGCGAATAGCTGCCCCGACTTCGCCTTCGAAACCTCGACCACGACCATGCTGTCAAGAGGTGCCTCCAGCGCAGCCTTCTCAGCCGGGCCCTCCTGGCACACCACCTTCAACGTCCCCGTGGGGTCGTCCAACCTGAGCTCGACGAACCCTCTCTTGCTCGAGCGGTCGGACAGCAGGCCGGCGACCTTCGCCTTCTTCCCCGGGGCGAGGCTCTTTGTGGCCGAGACCGTGGTACTGTTCTTGGTGTCAAGCCGCTCCCTGACTATCGAAGACAGCCTCTGGTACCTATCGCGGAACAGTCTCCCAAACCCCTCGGCTCCTTCCGCCGGAGCTATTGCCTGGGTGGGGTCGGACAGCACCTCGAGCTCCGTGGTGTCGCGAGTCGGGGCGCGTTCCTTCTCGGGGGGCGCCTCGGGAGGCATCAGCTTCTGGACGTCGGTCTCGGTGATTACCTTGGCCTCTCCAGGGACGCCAGACTTCATCTCGAGGAGCTTCTCCACAAAGGCGTCCACATCGGTTCCAGGCGGGAGCCCGCTGATCAGCTCGAAGGCCTTGGCGTCGAGCATATAGCCCGACGAGAGGACCTTTGTGACCGCTTTCGACGGCTGCATCGGTCGCCCGAACCCCTACGACATATTAGATGCTTCGACGCACTGGATACCCAACTGCGTGAGGGCCTCCAGCTGCTGAGGGTCTTTCGACTCGCAGTAGATCCGTGTTATGGGCTCGGTCCCCGAAAGCCTGAACATCACCCAGGACCCGTCCCCAAGTACCAACTTCAGACCATCGAGGGTCCGCTCCTCCGCGATCCGGAACTTCCTAAAGGACTCCCGCGCCCTGGCATGCAAGGCGTCCATTCTCACGGCCGACCTGAGGTTCGTCTGCTTGTATCGCCACTGGACCTCCTGCATCGTCCGCCCCAGAAGCCCCCGGTCGGAAGCTAGCAGGGTCGACACCACGGCAGAGGCGTTGATCCCGTCCTCCCAGAGCCCCCANNCTCAAGCACAGCGAAAGTCTTGCCGACCCTGCTTCTTCTGACACTCAGGCCGAGCCTCTGGGCTTCCTCTGCCACGGCGCTCGAGGAGTTCTCCGAGATTACCGCGGTTCCGCCGTTCAACCCCAGGCCCCTCAGCGCCAGGATGGTGAGCACCGAATCGGGGACGACGTTACCCATGGAGTCCACCATCACCAGCCTGTCGGCGTCCCCGTCGTGGGCGAAAGCGAAGTCCACCCCCAGGGTGGGCACCATCCTCGCGAAGTCCGAGAGGTTGGTCGCGGTCGGCTCTGGGGGCCTCGCAGGGAAACGCCAAGACACCTGTGCGTTGACTGGAACTACATGATGCCCCAGGCGCGTCAGAATCTCGGGCGTCACAAGGCCGCCCGGCCCGCTGGCGCAGTCCACAGCTATGCGCAGGGGCTGGGAGGCGCGCTGGTGCCGGGACACCACCGCACACATGTAGTCATCGATCACGTCATCATCTGGTATGGCCTGGCCGAACGTCCCCGATGGTTTCATGACGTCCACAGCCATGGCCCGCTCTATCCTTTCCTCGTCGCTCTTGGGGAGTTCCATGCCGTTGCGGTTGAAGACCTTGACTCCAGAGAACTCTGCTGGATTGTGAGAAGCGGTCACCGAGAAGCCGGCGACGCAGGACCTCGACCGCGTCCCGAACGCCAGCACTGGGGTCGGCACCAAGCCGAACACGTTGGCATCGCTGCCGACTGTGTTGATTGCCGAAAGGACCGTCCTCGCCAACAACGCCGACACCTTCCGCCCGTCCCATCCGACCCCATAGCGCCCCCTCCCCGACGCAAAGGTGATGGTCTCGACCAGCCTGTAGACCTGCTCTGGAGTCTGTGTCCTGTTGAAAACCCCCCTGACTCCGGCCGTGCCGAACGCTTTGACCATGCGTTACCTCTCTATGACCTTGGTCCAGAGCTCCGGGGTCGCTTCTTGGGCCAGTCTGTGTAGCGTTGTGGCAAGCTCTCTGATCTCCCATTGGGCCTGGAGGGCCGTCCTCTGCCACACAAGGTGCATCAGGCTCCTCGCATTCAACGTCATGACGAGCTTGGTCTTGATGGCGCTTGGCAGGATGTACCGGGCGTCCTCCTTTGGCACCCCCGCCGCCACCATCTTATCGTATGCCGAATAGACAGCCTTCAGCGCCTCGTCGTAGGCTTGGTACCCGGCCTCGCTGGACTGGACGCTCGGAGGCGTCACGACCCCCTCCTTGGTCGCCGCCGAGAACCGCTGAGACTCCTGGTCGTAGGATACGGCTCTGTGGCGGACGAGCTGGTGGGTAGTCACCCTGCTGCAGTCTTCAATCTCGAACATGTAGACTACGTGGTCCATCATCGCCTCGGGGTCGAACGGGACCCCCTTCTGCGCCAGCAGGCGCTTGATGGCCTCGAGGTCGGTGTGATAAAGGAGCTTAACCCGCATTGACCCTCACCCCAAATGCCAGCTCACAGAAGATGGGGCAGACCTCCTTTTGCAAGAGCTCCGAAACCACAGCCTCTGCGACGGGCCTGCCGCGGGGGTCCTTCCAGAGTTCTACCAAAGTCCTCGCGTTCAGCGTCACCAACCAGTCGGCCGCCCTCAGGTGCGTCGCTCGCAGGTACGGGAACATCCGTGTGACAAGCCCGACGTCGGCGTCGGACGCCCCCTCGACTGCCACCGTCATTACGAAGTGCTCGAACACGTCGAGGGACTTGTCCTGGAGAGCCTTGAGGAGAAGATACTTCCAGTACTCGGGACCTTTCTGCTCAAGCTCTGCTTCGATGTCCTCGATGGGCTTCGTGCTGTAGCACCTCCTCATCGCCACAGCTATGGTCCTCTCCGGATTCGGAGACGACCACACGAGTGAAACCTTCATTCCAGCTTGAGGTGCTGACCACGCATTCGATTTAAACGTGGGCTTGCAAAAAGCCGGCGGCGTAGTGGGCATGTCTCGCGCCCAGCTTAAGACAGAATTCTCCGTGGAACCGAAGGGGGCTTCCGCCTGCGTGGTCGTGTTTCACGAAGTATGGGGGCTGGTCGAGCATACCGAGGACGTCTGCAAACGGATCGGCAAACTTGGGTTTGCAGCGACAGCACCGAATCTATACAAGGGGCACGGCAACCTCCTCACTCCCGCCAACATCCAGAAGGCAATGGAAGGGCTTTGGGACCTCTCCTTGGAAGAGCGGAGGGAGAAGGCGAAGGTCGCCGAGGCCCTTGACAAGAAAGGAGTCGGAGGGGAGGCGAGGGAGGTGGCGGCATTAATCTATGAGCCTGCTTTCAGGGACAGGATGCTCGAAGACGCCATCGCCTCGGTCGAACGCGCACGCTCCAAGTTCGGGAGGGTGTCGACCCTTGGTTTCTGCATGGGCGGGGGCCTGTCCCTGAAGTGTGCGACGAGGAGTCAACAGCTGGAATCGGCAATCAGNNATCACGATACCCATCCTAGACATCCACGCGAACCAGGACGAGATTATCAACAGGGCCGTCCCCGAGTGGGTTGGTGCCATGCTCGAGGGAGGTAAGGACCTGACCCTGAAGACGTACCCCCGGACCAAACACGGTTTCTTCAACGACACCCGAAAGGAGGTGTACGACAGGGACGCAGCCAACGAAGCTTGGGATATCACCAGGTGGTTCCTTGAAAGAACGCTCGGAAGACACTGAGCTAATCGACTGCTTCGTTACTTGGAGCTACATCGTCGAGCGCTCCAAGAAAGCCCCTAAGGGATAAATCCAGTTGGGGGTGGGCACAGGCAGGGCCGGGGTGGCAGAGTGGTTAATGCGCGGGCAACCCGCCAGGACGCGAAGCGGGTCCGCAACTCGAGATCAAAGACCAGTCAGCCCGTGACCTTCGGGTCGCGTGGGTTCGAATCCTACCCCCGGCGCCACACTTGCCGCACAGTTGGAGTGGAGAGAGACGCCAATAGAACGGGACGAAGAATTCCTGCGTGAACTCCGGCTGCTGAAGCTGGCGACCCTCGCAGCCGGAGCCGTGACCCTCGCATTCGACCTACTGCTGAACTATATGGGGAAGGTCTCCATCGCAACCGCGGCAACCCTCACCCCGGCAGCAGTCGTCCTACTGATGCTCTCCCTGTTCTTCCACGATTCCGCCACCAGTACCCCCTGGGAGGGGCGCTTCAGGGTCGAGAGCGAATTCAGCAGGAGTTCTCTCATGGTCTTTGGGGCTATCCTTGCGACCATCGGAGGCGGGTTCGTAATCTCCTCGTTCGGAGGAGACGTGGCGAGGGTGACCATCGACATGGGCCTGGGGACCACCCTCATCGGAACGGGCCTCTACGTCGCCTGGAGGTACAGATGGTAGGGCTCAGGCCGTCTTGAAGGACTCGCCGCAGCCGCAGGTGGAGACCGCGTTCGGGTTGTCGACCACGAAGCCTCCTCCCATGAGCTTCTCCGACCTGTAGTCGACCGTCGACCCCGCGATGAACGGGGCGCTGGATCTGTCGACAACGACCTTGGCTCCGCCGACGTCAATCACATAATCGTCATCAGAGAACTTCTCGTCCACAACCATGCCGTAGGACAATCCAGAGCATCCGCCCGCAGTGACGAAGATCCTGAGCGCAGCTCCCGGCTTCCCCTGTCTCTGGAGGTACAGCTTCAGCTCGCCGGACGCCTTCTCAGTGAGCTGGACTATGGGCTTGATCTCTGTGCCCTGGCTCATTTCATGAAATAGGGTCCTCGCCCCGTATAAAAACTAACGGCTTAGGCAGCCAGTCTCTGGACGGCCTTGACGACCTCGGCGTAGGGGGGTTCCTGCGAGGGGGTGTCTGTGACCCACCTATACCTAAGCTTCCCCTTCTGGTCCACGACCATGACCGACCTCTTGGCCACCCCTTTGTATCCAAGCCCCACCCAGGAGTCGTGAAAGACGCCATACATCTTGGCGATCTTCTTGTTGAAGTCGCTCAGGAGCGGGAACTGCAGGTTGTAGGTCTGGGCGAACGCCTTCAGCGAATAGGAGCTGTCCACACTGACTCCGACGAGCTGGACTCCCGCCCCCTGCAGGGCGCCGAAGCCGTCTCTGAAGGTGCACATTTCCTTGTCGCAAACACCAGAGAAAGCGAACGGGAAGAAGGCCAGCACCACCGGCCCCTGTTTCGTGAACTCGGTCAGCGACCGCGTCTTCTGGTCGGCGTCAGGAAGGACGAACTCGGGGACCTTCTGACCCAGCCTGAGTGCCACGAGCAGCAAACGAAGGGGGTTCCGATTTAAGGGCTACTTCTGGGGGAGTTTCTGAAGGAGCTCGAAGTACTTGGAGGCCAGTGAGACTAGCTGGTCCTGCTTGGCCGGGTCCCTTTCTGTCCCCAGGGCCGCCGTAGTCTCGTTCAGCCTGGCTAGGAGGACTTCGCGCATCTGGGCGACAACAGTGTCATAGGACAACGCGGAGGAGGCGACGATTGAAGACAGGTCGTCGTGGCTCGCACAATAGACCTTCCCGCGGTACCTGACCTGGATTCCGCCGTCGCTGGGGCACGGCTCCGCGAGCATCGTCGCTCCTCTGCTGACGAGCTCTGCCGCCAGTCTCATCCTGTCCTTGGCGCCGCTCACTGCCTCGCCCGCCACCCTGCTCGTATTAAACACGGTTCACTGCGAAAAGCACTTAATCCCTCCAATCGAGTCTCGAAACCGGAGTCTCTTCATGAGCACCAAGCTGAAGAAACAACAGGAAAACGACGCCAAGTTGGCCAAGGCAGTGGTGAGCCTTCAGCAGATCTCGGACTCCAACATCACACCGAGGAACATCAGGAAGATCGTGAAGGACTCGGTCCTCATGTTACAGGACGCGAAGCAGAGCGTGGCAGTGAGGGCGGCGAACGCCATCAGCCTCCTTGACGAGGTGGCGCAGGACCCGAACATGCCGTCTTTCGCCAGGGTGACCCTCTGGTCAGCCGTATCGGAACTAGAATCCATCAGGGAACAGTAAAAGCCCGGACGGGGATTCCGTCTTGCTTCGGGCAAAGCTTTAACACATTCTCACGAGCCGCAGATGCGATTGCCAAACTGCCCGAAATGCGGGAACAAGGAAGCCATGCCGACGCGCACCTTCAACGTGATTGTCGAGCCCGCCAAAGGAGAGAGGGGCATGACAGAAAGGCGGGTCGGCATGTACACCTGTGAGAAGTGCGGGACCAAGTTTCCGACCGTCATCAGCAAGCAAAGATACCTGATAGTTGCCGAGGAACAACTGAAATCAATTCAGGACGAGCTCGCGTCCATCAAGAAGGGGAACGAGGTGCTTAGCGTCAGGGTTCAGGGGATGGCCCACCAACAGAAGGAGATGGAGGACTCCATGGACAGGACGGCCAAGGAAAACGAACTCAAGCGCCTGCAGGCGAAGCTGGACGACCTGGAGGAGTTCGTCGGCTATCTCAGAAAAGAAAAGGGCGAACTCGAGCAGAAGGCTTCTAGGCTCCGCTAGGGCCTAGACTCCTTCGGCGACGACGGGCGGAAGAGCATACCCCGCTTCGGCTTCATACGACGCGGCTTTCTCTTCCAG
>DAEE01000006.1:0-13592 GCA_002495205.1 Thaumarchaeota archaeon UBA183
CAACCCCTACTGCGCCTACTCGGAGGACTACGTCTGCCCCCTTCCGCCTCAGGAGAACTGGCTCAAGGTCCCAATCCGCGCCGGTGAGAAGAGCTACCACAGCTGACTGCAATCCGCCGCCCCGGAAATCCTAAACATGAAGTGGCGCAGCGACCTGTCAGCCAAGAGGTTCCAGGCCGAGCCCTGACTTCCTGTGGCAGCGTACCAAGAAGCCATCGGCCTGGTCTTCGGCAGGGCTCAGACATCCGCTCCGGGTTTCAGTATATCATCGAGTCGCTGACGGTAAGCCTTCCCCTGGCCGCGAGGAAGCTCGGTTTCGAGAGCCCCGACTCCCTCGCCCTTCTGAGGACTGCGAGCTGGCTCACGAAGACCGAATGGAACAGCCTCTCCACCTTCGAGCCTCGCAGCTCCGGCACCACGTGGGCCCTGAACCCCCCGCCGGCGAGGGCTGCGGCGAGCCTTCCGGATGCACCTAGAGGGTCGAAGGCCGAGAACACGTTCACCGCGTCTGACGGCCTGAGGGAGAAGAGGTCCAGGTGGCTGAACTCTTCGAGCAGCTGGGGGTGCGCCCTCGCCCCAAGGAACTCATAGGCCTTGGCTGCGGCGTACATGGTCGCCGGGTACGCCAGGGAGTTGCCGAGGAAGTAGGTGGTGCCTTCCCCCCAGGCTACGCCGCCCTCGTCCCTGAGCGCGGCGCGATGGGCAGCTTCGAAATCGCACTTCGCCTGACTGCCGGCGATCTTCAGGACAGAAAGGAGGGAAAGGGAGTAGGAGAGCAACCCCGGCGTCCGAGGGACGTATTTCATGGGGAGCTTCACCACCTGGTCAACCAGGCCCGCCAGCTTGCTTCCCTCGTCCGCGGTGATGGCGGTGGTGCTCCTCGCCAGCCTCCGAACCCTCTTCGCAGCTGCGAGGTTCGAGGCGGTCCTTCCGGAGACAGAAATCAGAAAGACATCGACCCCCCTCGCGAACTCGGGGGCGGACGCTAGATGGTAGGGATCGACTGCGATGCACGACCCTTCCGAGGCGAAGTACCCCGCCATGGCCGCCGAGTAGGAATCTCCGGCCCCGACGAAGATCGAGCCCTTCGCCGCCCTGGGGAAGTCCTTCCCTGAGAGTCTCCTGAGAACAGCCGGCTGCCGCTCCACCTCGGCTATGAACGGCTCCAGGCTCTCGGCCATGGCCACATCCCCGCACCCGGTCTAATAACAACAGTCTAAGAATGGCACCTCGCGACCGCGGCCGCATGGCCTGCAGGGTCGGGGTCCTCGAAGGGAAGGAGCTGCTCCTCTACTCGTTCCCTCCTCCTCACCCATTCACAAACGACAGGGCCCAGAGGTTCTGGGACGATCTTGGGAAGAAGAAGATCCAGCTGGAGCGCCTCACCCCGCAGAAGGCGGACAAAGAGGTCCTCGGCCTCTTCCACACGGCGGAGCACATCCGGTACGTCGAGCTCGCCTCTCACCTCGGCTACGGCGCATTGGACCAGGGCGACACGCCTGCCTACAAGGGAGTCTTCGAGGCGACCCAGTACGCCGTCGGCTCCACTGTCTACGCAGTCGAGAAGGTCATAGCCGGGGACGTCGACCACGCCTTCAACCCCGTTGGAGGCCTCCACCACGCCACGAGAGATTCGTCGGCAGGATTCTGCGTCTTCAACGACATAGGCGTGGCCATCGAGGTCCTCCGCAGGCGCCACAACGTCCAGAGGCTCCTGTACGTGGACATAGACGTCCACCACGGAGACGGCGTCTTCTACTCCTACGAGTCCGATCCTGAGCTCTTCATCTTCGACGTCCACGAGGACGGGAGGTACATCTATCCCGGGACAGGCTCACCCTGGGAGAACGGCTACGGGCCGGCGAAGGGGTCCAAGATCAACATCCCCCTGGAGCCTGGGGCCGGGGACGCTGAAATCGGGGAGCGCCTCCCAAGGCTGGAGGAGTTTGCGAAGTCCGCTAGGCCCGAGTTCATCATCCTCCAGTGCGGGGCGGACGGGCTCAGGGGGGACCCCATAGGGGGCCTAGATTACACACCGGGCACGCACAGGCGGGTGGCTGACCTGCTCCATCGCCTTTCCCACGAGTTCTGTTCGGGGAGGATGATCGCCCTGGGAGGAGGGGGGTACGTTCCTCAGAGCTGCTCGGACGCGTGGATTGCGGTGGTCGAAGCCTTGGCTGGGAAAGGCCCCGGCTGAGATTCCAATCTTATCTAATGGCAGCCGAAGAGGCTATAGACGGAACAGCGAGGCCTCGGGAAATGGATCCAGAGAAACGGGTAGTTAGGAAGTACATCTTCGACCACTTCTTCGAATACACCACGCCCCCGCCACTGGAGGAGGTCATGCAGCGGTTCATGCTCACCCGCAAGGAGGCCGTTGAGGCCTTCCATGAGCTGGAGGCAGACCACCAAATCGCCCTGGTGCCCGGAACCCAGCGGATCCTCATGGCCAACCCCTACTCCGCAATCCCGACGCCGTTCCGCGTGTACATCGGAAGCAAGCGTCTCTTCGCCAACTGCGCCTGGGACTCGGTGGCAATGCACGTGATGCTCGAGCAGGACGCCAGGATCGAGTCTTTCTGCCACCACTGCGCCGAGCCCATCGAGATATCCCTGAGCAAGGCCGCGGTGAAATCGAGCACTCCCTCCTCACCTGTGATCTTCCTCAGCACGCCGGTATCCAAGTGGTACGACAATCTGATTGACACATGCTCCAACAACATGGTCTACTTCTCCTCGAAGGACCACCTGAGCAGATGGCTGGCAGAGAACCCGAAGCTCCGGGGTGAATCTCTCAGCGTCGAGAAGATGATCGAGGTCTGCAGGCCCCTCTCCAAGGGGAGGATGAACCTCGACTACCAGAGGCCCTCCAAGGACGATCTGATGGCCTACTGGGACTCCATCGGGCTGAGAGGCAAGTTCTGGGACTTCTGAGCCGCCAAACGTTTAACCTCAGCACCACGCAGGACCATCCGAACCAGGACGAGCAGCCCAAGATCGCGACCCACACCGATGTTCAGATTCCCGGCGCCCCTTAAGCAGGGCAGAATCGTCTCGAGGCCCAACCGTTTCATAATGCTGGTCAGGGCAGGGAACAGAACCCTGAGGTGCCACTGCCCCACCACTGGCAGGCTGGGGGACCTGAAGCTATCAGGGCTCCCCTGCCTCTACTCGACATCCAGCTCTAGATCGAGGAAGACGGCTCATACTGTCGAGGCCATCTCCTCATCCCCGTCGGGCGGCGGTTGGATCGGCATCAACCAGACGGCTGCAAACAGATACTTCGAGTTCTTCCTGAAGGAGGGAGCGCTATCGCGGCTCGCCAGGGGCAGGGTCCAGCGGGAGGTCAGGCTGGGGAGCTCGAGGATCGACTTCCTGGTCGGAAACGCCTACGTCGAGGTGAAAACGCCCCTGATAACGCTCCCTGCCGGGGACGCCGTGCCCAGAGTGAAGCCGAGCAGGTTCGACTCCTTCGACCGGCTCATCAGGCACATGGGAGAGCTGAAGGATTCACTGGCCTCTGGCACGATGGCCAAGATCGTCCTGTGCTACCTCTACGACGCGAAGCCGTTTGTCCCTCCTCCACCCGACGGGACCAACTCCGAGATTCTTGCCGCTGCGCGGGCCGCCGAAGCTGCCGGCGTCGAGAGGTGGCAGGTCAACCTGAAACTGAGCGAGGAGGGGGTTTCTCTAATCAGGTACTTCCGCAGCCGTCCCTACGCCCCAGGACTGTAACCCCGTCCCCCTACCGCTCCGCCGACCTCGCGCTGTTGACGTATTCGGTGACAATCCCGTGGGCCGGATTCGCCTTCAGCACCTCCAGGGTCACAGACTTGCCGTTCTCGCGCAGCGCTGTTCGGAGCTTCTCCATCAGCTCGCTCGGCTTCTTCACCTCGACTCTCAGGGCCTCGGACACCACAGACTCGTGGTCGCACACCACGATGAGCCTCCCCAGCCTGTCCTTCAGCTCGTCTATGGCGAAGAGTATCGCCAGAACCTCCGCGTCATCGCTTTCGGTTGCCTCCACCTCCTTCACCTTGTGTTCGCCAGTCCCATCCACGAGGTAGCCGACATAGGCTTCCCGCTTGAGGGTCTTGTCGTGCATGTTCAGTATCTTCGCGTCTACGTACACCCTGGCTGGCTTCGACCACCAGGACGGCCTCATACTGCTCCCGACCTCGCGACCAGGATGGCTCTCTTAAATAACACACGAAGCCCGTTTATCTCACAGGGACATCTTGGAAGCAGGTGGCAAGCAGGACTGGGAGACTTTCCTCTCTGCGCTTGCGCCGAAACCGGGCGAGAGGATTCTGGACATCGGGGCAGGCGACTGCTCGAAGGCGGCCCGAGTGCTCCAGGCGTCCAATGGGGCCGAGGTGTACGCCGTGGACCCGAACGAAAAGAGAATCGCCACGGCAAGGCGCGAGCGCCCTCAGGTCAAGAGCTCAGTCGCAGGTGCCGAGAGCCTGCCGTTCCCAGACTCCCATTTCGACAAGGCCTACTCAACTATGGCGCTTCACCATTTCGCCGACTTGGACAGGGCCCTCGGGGAGGTCGCGAGGGTTCTGAGGCCCGGAGGCTCTTACGTCATAGTCGAAGTGGAGCCAAGCTCGCCCCTGGGCAGGGTCTTCAGAGCCTTCGGAAGACTCTTCGGCGAGAAGATGCAGATCATGACCGAGGGGCAGCTCCTGGCGCGCCTGGAGCGCTCTGCGGGGCTCCGGGTCACGCGCTCGGCCAGCCTCGGCAGCAGGTACTTGGTCCAGCTTACGAAGGCCTGACCCCTGCGGAGTCCCCGCCCCCTCACGTAAGAAGACGTCTGGGGAGCCAGATCACCGGGAGGGTCGCGAACCAGAGGACCACCCTCAGAGGCTCTCCGTACACGACCACGTCCATGAAAACAGGAAGGTCCGACAGAAGGAAGATAGCGGCCGCGAGGATGACAAGGTTCCTCGTGACCCTGTAGCGGTGGATGAGCTCCCGCGGAATGAGGTTCTTCTCCTCCGATGCCAGCACGTGCGTGAAGTACGCAAGGACGAGATTCATGAAACCTATGTCGAGCCCATAGTACAGGCTGGCTTCGGTCCCCACAGGCGTGCCGAGCCCGCGTCCCACCAGGACGCTGAACAAGAATGGCTCGATTGCGACCAGGAAGAGGAGCACCATGTTCAGCCTGATCATGGCGGGCGTCTCAACGGGCATCACCGACGTCGTGGCTGTGTACCTGTTCCACACGTTGATGAGTATCAGGAAGCTGAAACCGAAGGTGAAGAGATCGTTGGTAAGCCCGGCGGTGTCCCCGGCCAGGGGGAGGTTGCCGACAAACTGTATCGCGCCTATCGAAAGGGCGAGGCCGAAAATGAGGTCAGACAGCCCCTGTATCCGCGGTCTCGGAACCTGTGGAGAAGTGGCCGACAACCGATTGCCCGGGGGGGCACTTGGTCGCGAGATAAACCATGAGGGACACCGGGTGCTCGACGTCGGGCCTTCATGGTTAACTACCAAAGCCACGTCGAACCCCCGTTTGCCCTCCCTGGACCTCGGGCCGCGCCGCATCGAATACTCCGTTGTCAGGGGGACCAGCCGGAGGTACACCTACTTCAGGTTCAGGGACGACCTCACCCTCGAGGTCGTGCTCCCACGAGGGAAGCAGGTCGACGTCGAGAAGGCCATCTCGGAGCGGGCCTCCTGGCTCCGCCGGGAGTACGACCGTCTTTCGAAGACGAGGCGCGTACTGACCCGTTATTCAGTCATGTTCGGTGGCGAACTCCTCGAGATCGTCGACGGGCAAGGAGAGGGCCTCTCCCCGGACCTCGTGAGGGGGGAGGTGGTCGTGAAGGCCGGCGACCTGAAGCACGTCAGGGAGCTGGTCCGCCGCTGGTTCCTCAAGGAGAGCTCTTCCTACGCCGTCAGGAAGGTGGCGGAACTGGCACCCGTGGTCGGCGCCCGGCCGAGCAGGGTCGACGTGAGGGAGATTGGAAAGTGGGGGTACTGCACGCGGGAGGGAAGGCTCTCCTTCAGCTGGCAGCTAATCGCCCTCCCTGAGAGGCTCAGGGAGTACGTGGTGGTGCACGAGCTCACCCACCTCCTCGAGTTCAACCACTCGGCCGCCTTCAGGAGGAAGCTCGCCGCAGTCTGCCCTGACTTCCGGGCGAGGGAGAAGGAGCTCGACCTGATAGTCCCCTACGACAGGCTGGAGCTGGGCTAGGACCTTCGGACCCGGACCACCCCCCGAAGTGCGCCTGGGGAAGGTTTTTGTCCGGAACACCCCGTTTGTCGCAGGGGCCACCCGACCTGAAGTGCTACTGCGGCTTCGTCTGCCAGACGGAAGGTGAGCTGAAGGAGCACATCCTCAAGACCCACGGCGCCAGGGACGGGGACTGGAAGGGATGGGTCAGCCACTGACGTGTTCTCTAGCTATTTCTGACTCTTCTTCGCCTTCTGGCCTTCGAACTTCCTCCTGTTCCTGAGGCTGACTGCGATGTACGCCACGAATACGACTGCGATGATTATCGGGCTGGAGAAGAGCTGGTAGTACACGAGCAGGATGACGAAGGCGGCAATCACCGGGAGCGCAACTAACAGCTTGGTCCTGGGAGTCAATCCTACGCCTCGAGCCCTCCCCTATCATGGATAAATATCAAAGTCGGCAGGTCGCATACGTGAGCTACCAGCTTACAGGGGCCCAGGAGAGGCGGAGGAACAACGAAGCCAAGGCCAACGAATACTACGAGAAGGTCAGGAAGCAGGAGCAGGAGCTCCGCGACCTCTTTGCCAAGCTAGCGAGCACTGAGAAGCAGTACGCCGACCTTCAGGCCCAGAAGGCCGAGATGGACAGCAAGATGAGGCTCCTGATGTCGAACGTCGACGCGACGAACCGAGCAGTCGCCGACCTGAAGAACCAGATAACTGGGAAGAAGCAGAGCATCGAGCGGGACCAGGGCGAGATGGAACGCTACCAGAACGAGGTGGTCCGGCTCGACAGGGAGATCGGCGAGCTCATGAGGAACAGGCAGGCTCCCTGACCTAGATAGCCAGCCCGAACCCCTGCACGAATGACTCGGCCCTCCTCATCTCTATCAGGAAGCCGACCCCCTTCGTGGTAAGACTGTAGGTCCTGTTCTCTCCCTCCTGTTTCACCACTATCAGGCCCTTGGAGGTAAGGTCGTCCAGGTACCTGACCAGCCTCTCATGGGATAGGTTCGCCTTGTACAGTATGTGGGTCGGCTTGGCGTCCCCCTCGTCCCTCACGGCGTTGAGGATGTCCAGGTTTATCCTCAGGACACTCCTCTGCTTCTCACCCTGGGCCAAACACTTCGCTCCTTACGACGAAGACGAGCAGGGAGAGGAAGCCTAGAAACTGAACCGCCGTGCCGATAAGGAAGAGCCCCGGCCCCAGGACGAGGACCGAGACGAGAAGCACAAAGTGGGCAGCGAATATGAGAACGAAAGCGAGGAGCACCATCCCGGAGAGCCCCCTCTTCTCCCCCGACCTGAGCAGAAGCCCCTGGAACACTATGAACGCGAGGAGCACGAATGCGACGAAGTAGCTCAGGAGTGAGTAGCCGTACAGGCCCATCACGGCGGAGCCTGCGAGGGCCAACGGGGCCGCAGTCTTCGCCTGGCTGCCGTAGGCCGCCCGAGCGTAGCCTGCCGCCATGATCAGGTATGCGACCATCTGGATGGTGAGGTAGGTCAGGGACGCGAAGAGCGTCAGCACCCTGTCCGAGAAGGACTCCACCAGCGTCCTCCCAGTAATGAGGGAGGTCCCTGCGTCCACCACCAGCCCGACGCCAAGGAACATGAACCCGACGCTTATGGCCCAGAGTAGCGAGTTCGGGACGAGCCTGTGTACTTTGTAGGCGTAGTAGCTGGTTAGGAGCGCGACCAGGGCGCTCAGTATGTTGAGGCAGAAGGTGATGAGAGCCCCTGACGCCAACTCTCAATCTTCGCGTTCGGCTATCGGCTTTAACCTTTCGGAGATGCGGTCTAGACCGAAAGTCCAGACGCTCCTTTCCGCCCCGCTATATACGGAGCAGGCCCCAAAAGAAACACAGCGAAATGAACACGAAGAAAATAGCAATCGCGTCCATGGTCGGAGCATTCGCCGTAATGGCGATGCTCTTCGCATACCCAGCTGTGGCTGCGTCGCCCAGCGCTGCATCACACCCCAACTTCCAGCAGCTACTGCAAAACCCACAGTACGCAGACGCCAAAAGGATACAACTCTCTCCGGGCCAGACGATCACCCTCACCAGCGTCGCAGGCGGCTACTGGGTCGTCGGCGACAGGAACTCCAACGGCACGGCCTCGGGGTCCATGACCCTGCAGGTGTCCGGCTCGCTGACGGGCGGGTACGCACTCACAGTCACCGGAGGGAGCCTGAGCATCAACGGCACCACTTACACCATCTCGAGCGGCTCGGCTGAGCTCGGCCCCTACGGCGTCCGAATGGCGGGCCAGGGACTGGCGGGGACCGCGCAGTTCCTCTTCGCCGACAGGGGACTGGGCAACTTCGGCAGCTCCAGCTACGGCATCCTCAGGGTGGACCTGAAGAACGGGACATCCGAGTTCGGGGCGCGGTTGCTGGTGACCATCACCGAATAGGGAAGGCGGAGGGTCAGACCCCCCGCCGTCCTCCCATTTTGTGAGCCTGAAGACTCCGACAAGAATAAACCCTGCCTGATGCGCGCCGTGACTCATGATGGTACCTACGCTCCCTCTTGGCGCCTCGGCCCCGGACTTCGACCTCCCGGGGGTCGACGACAGCCGATACTCCCTCGCCTCCTTCTCGAACAAGGCGGTCCTGGTCGTGATCTTCAGCTGCAACCACTGCCCCTATGTGAAGGACTACGAGACCCGGATGGTCTCAATTCAGGGCGAATACGCTTCGAAGGGGGTCCAGCTCGTCGCCATCAACTCCAACGACGACAGGGCCTATCCCGAGGACAGCTTCCCTGAGATGGTCAAGCGCGCCAAGGAGCGAGGCTTCAACTTCCCCTACCTAAGGGACAAGAGCCAGAAGGTGGTTGAGGCCTACGGAGGGGTGTGCACCCCGCACGTCTTCGTCTTCGACAGCAGGAGGGTCCTCCGGTACAGGGGGAGGATCGACGACTCAAGGGACAAGGCGAAGGTGACCACGCACGACCTGAGGAACGCGCTGGACGACCTGGTCGCAGGGAAGGCTGTCCGCGTCCCAGACACCAAGCCCTTCGGCTGCAGCATCAAATGGTACTCGATGAAGCCCGCCTAGCGTGACTGGCCTTGGCCGTGGGTCGCTTCCAGGTGATGAGTCTGTTGCAGGCCGCCCGGGCCTACCTGCTCGGCCTGCCGATGGAATCCGCCTGCTCCTGGGGCCTGAACAGGGCGATCTTCATCGCGGCGGCGAAGAAGGGGTTCAAGGGAGGCTCTCAGTCAGGGAGCGGCGCCAGCGGAGGGAAGGGGGCCCCCCGGAAGGAGAGCATCTACACTCTGGGGGACGACTTCGCCTTCAAGACCGAGAAGGGAGGCGTCCTGCTCTTCACCATCGGGGGGAAGGTCCAGACGAAGGAGGAATTCGAGAAGAGGGTCAGGGCACGGTTCGGCAGGACCTTCCCGGCCGCCTGGAAGGAGGCCCTCACCTACGTCAAGGGGTTCGACAGGGACGTCCTGCTGTCGTCCGGCGGATTCTTCAACGACGTGTACAAGCCGGTACGGGACGAGTGGGCCGAACGCTGGACGAAAGAGTCAGACGCCGGTCCCTAGGCGTACCGCTGTTGCCTGAGCCACGAGTGGATTGCCAGAGTTGCGACCGCCTCCATGGTCGTGTTTCTCTCCTCGGCCGCCCTCCTTAGCCCGTCGGCCACCCGCGGGTCCAGCAGTATGTCGAGCTTGACGGCGTGGAGGTACGACACCTCCTTCTTGATGTCCTCCACAGGCCTCTGTGGAGCCATCACGAAATGACTGACGACGTTCTCGGCCTCGGGGGTAGGCAGCGGGGCTATGGTCTCGGCCAGCTCCTTCAGCTGAGTGGCCCTCTCCCTCCTGGGGAGTTCCAGGACTGTCGGCGCCTCCTCCGCCCTATGCAGGAACGTCGCATGCCTCACCGGCAGCACCCCCTCCCTCCGCTCCTTCGGGAGCGGGGCCTGCTTCACTGCGATGTCCGCCTTCGCCTCCTTGCGGATGTTCCTCACGGCCTCCACAGCGCTTATCCTGTCGTCTACGTACCTCCTCGACTTCCCCAGCGCCTTGGCCACCTGCTCTGACGAGCCGTAGGTTCTCGGGTTCACCTTCCTGAGCGCAACTATGGCGTCATACTCCTCCTCAGGCTCGATGTCCCTCCTCTGGATGTTCTCCACGAGAGAGACTATGATTGCCTCTTCGTCCGTCATGGGCCTGACTATGGCTGGAACCTTCTTGAGCCCGACAATCTTCGCGGCCTCGTACCTCCTCGACCCGACAACCAGCTCATACCTCCCCCCTATGGGCCTGGCCAGGACTGGCTCCAGGATCCCCTTCTCTCTCACCGAGTCCACGAGGTCCCCCACGTCGCCAGGGTTCTTCCTGACGTTGGTCTTACCGACGAAGAGCTTCGAGATTTCGACTGACATTATGGCCCCCGTCTGCTCCTTCCAACCCTGCTGCGCAGAGGTAAACTTGGGCAAAATTCAGCCGTATCACCGTCCGGGGCGTTCTTAAGACTATCCGGGCCCTCGGGAAAGGCTCCGCGAGGGTCAGTCGAGCCTTACCTTGCTCCTGTAGGCGTCAAGGTCGAGGAAGCCGTGGCCGCTGATGTTGGCAAGGATGCACTTCTCTTCCCCTGCGGCCTCGGCCTTCTTCGCTTCATCAATGGCCGCCCTGACGGCGTGGGCCGACTCCCCAGCGATGAGCCACCCCTCGGTTTCAAGGAAGACCTTCGCGGCCTCGAAGACGAGCTCCTCGTCGCTCGGGTAGGCGACTGCCCTGACGTACCCCCTGTTCCTGAGGGCACTGATTATGGGGGCGGCCGCGTGATATCTGAGGCCGTCCGACTTGATGGGCGTCATGTCCGTATCATGGCCGAGGGTGTACATCATCATCAGAGGCGTGTGGCCGGCAGTGTCCCCAAAGTCGTACCTGTACTCCCCCTTCACCAGGTTGGGCGCGGCCTCAGACTGCGCGGCGAGGAACTCGCATTCCCTCTTCTTCTGTAGGACCTCCCCTATGAACGGGAGGGCCACCCCTCCGAAGTTGGAGCCTCCTCCCAGGCAACCAATCACGAGGTCCGGGGAATCGTCTGCCTTCTCGAACTGCTTGATGCACTCCAGCCCGATGACCGACTGATGAATGAGGACGTGGTTCAGCACCGACCCGAGGCAGTACACCCTGTCCGCCCCCAGGTCAGTGTACTCGAGCCCCTCCGACACCGCTATCCCGAGCGAGCCCGGGTGCTTCGGGTCGACCGCGAGCAGCTTCCTCCCGAACGCCGTCTGGTCGCTCGGAGAAGCGTAGACCTTAGCGCCGTACATCTGCATGAGGAACTTCCTCTCCGTCTTCCAGTCGTAGACTGCCCGCACCCAGAAGACAACCGTCTTCAGGCCGAGAAGGGACGAGGCGTATGCGAGCGCCGTCCCCCACTGGCCGGCACCTGTCTCAGTGACCAAGGTCTTCTTCCCCTCCTTTGCAGCGTAGTATGCTTGGGCTATGGCCGTGTTCACCTTGTGAGACCCTGTGGGGCTAAGGTCCTCGCGCTTGTAGTAGATCCTGACCTTCCTCAGCCCCAATCTCTGCTCGAGGCGCTTCGCCCTGTACAGGGGCCTAGGCCTTCCCGCATGGATGTAGAGCTCCCTTACCTCCTCCGGGATGTCAATCCACCGAGAGGAAGACATCTCCTGCCGAAGGCACTCCCCGACAAGCCGCTTCTTCAGGGCGTCCATCCTCGACTCGCCATCCCCCGGCTCCCTCGGGGGCGGCAGACCGCCGGGGATGTCGGGTACGACGTTGTACCACTTCCGCGGTAGTTCCTCGGGATCAAGGGCTATCTGGTCGGTTTTCATCGTGGCGGGCTTCAGCTGATTCTACATAAGACCTATGCCGAATGACTTAGGGCACGTTCCTACGCCGCTGAAAATTTAAACTCGGGCCCAGGCTCATGCCCCCAATGCTCACCCGCGAAGAGATGGAGAAGCTCAAGGCGAAACTGAACAGGGAGTCTGTCAACGTCTGCTTCAACAAGGGGACAGAAGCACCCTTCACGGGAAAGTACTGGGACAACCACGAGAAGGGCACCTACTCATGCGTCGTCTGCGGCACCCCTCTCTTCACCTCGGAAACGAAGTTCGAGTCGGGCACAGGGTGGCCGAGCTTCTTCCAGCCCCTGTCCGGGGGCGTCATCAAGGAAGATACCGACCGGACCTTCGGCATGGTCAGGACGGAGGTCAGCTGCGCCAACTGCGGCGTCCACCTCGGGCACGTCTTCGACGACGGCCCCCGGCCGACAGGCCTGCGCTACTGCATGAACTCGGCAGCCTTAGAATTCGCAAAGGCGTAGCTTCTGGGAGCGGGGGCCCACCCCCGCCCGTTTCGCTCTCATATCGGATCTGAGACCCCTTGTTAAACCTCCAACGGGACGGCGCCCCCCCACAGCAAGCGTCGTCCCTCTCATGCGGCTGAACTTTGGTTAACCAAAAAGGGGCGCCGAATTGACAGCGCACCCCATAGGGAGCCCCGGGCGGCCTTTGCTCCGATTCGCTTGTCCGCCCATGGTTTCAGCCGCGCACCCTTCCGTCAGGAGACGGCTCCCAGAATCTCACGCGTCCTCCGCCCAAAGGCCCTCGTATCCCGCAAGGACACCAAGCCAGTATTCATGGTCTCCCAGGTGCCCCATCGGAAGCAGAGGTACGAGACCGTGGGGGACTGGATACCCGGCAGGCCGGCCCAGATCAGGGTCAGCAAGATGAAAGACCAGCGGTACGTCTTCCTGGTGGCGCTCCATGAGATGATCGAATACGAACTCTGCAAGATGCACGGCATCACGGACAGGGAGGTGGTCGCCTTCGACGTCAACTTCGAGGCGGAACGCAGGCTGAACCTGCACCCCCTGGACGCCGAGCCCGGGAACCATCCGAAGGCCCCGTACAGGAACGAGCACGAGTTCGCCACCATGATTGAGATGATGGTGGCCCAGAAGCTGGGAGTAAGCTGGTCCGACTACGAGAAGACAGTGCTCTCCCTGGGCCCCAGGCCCAAGAAAGTCGCTGTCACTCCCAGGGTCAAGCGGTCGCGTTAGGCCCTCACAGCCCTCCGATTTCCCTGATTTCGCGGGCTTAAATATCAAAATCGTGCAAGTTCAGGGCGATGCCCGCTTCGAACGAAAAGACAGTGGACAGCGCGCCGATTCGCAGCATGTCAGGAACCATGGCAACCATGGACAGGATGATGCCGCGCTTCAGCGACATCACTTTCTGGCTCGTCGTCAACGTCGTCCTCTTCCTCTACGTGGGAATCCTCGAGCTCGCCAAGGGGTATGGCCCAGGGGCCGGATACTCGGCAGGCGCCATCGTCCTGGCATTCATCTACCTCCTCCTCTGGATGTACCGCAAGACCGCCATGAAAATGGCGGACCGGTGGCTGATGAT
>DAEE01000006.1:13728-25517 GCA_002495205.1 Thaumarchaeota archaeon UBA183
TGAAACCGAAGGCGTCTCCTAACCGCACGCAGAGTCTCGAGAGAGCAGAGATGGACGACCACCAACGCGTCGAGCCGATGAAGCCAGTCGAGAAGCGTCGCCGAAGGATTCCCGTCTAGGCTTCTTTCTTCTCCGAGTCCCTTTGGAACCTCTCCGGGGGCCCCTGATAGAGATTGGACGGGACCTGCTCGGGGAGCATGTACCTGAGATAGGAAACTCCCCGCTTCTGATGATAGAAATCTGAACCCCGTTCTCCATTCTTGAAGGCGGTCTCGAACTCGGCCCAGTTCTGACTATGAATCGCCTTGAAGACGGGTTGCAGGTAGTCCATGTCGAAGGCGGCAAGGTCGTCTGCGAACTTGGGCCTCGTCACCTTGGCAGTTCTGAAGGCGGCCCTGAGCTGGTTGAGGTGGTAGGCCGCCAGCTTCCAGTTGCCTCCTTTCGCAGCGTAGTAGGTCAGGGTGTACCTCTCCCCGACCACCTTCATTGCGGCGGCCATCCCAGGCTGTATCTCCGCCAGCTGGTCGATCGAGATCTCCCCGTGGGGAGTCTTCGCTTTCACTTCGTCCATGGCCCGGCTCCCCATTCCCGTTCTTATTCAATCCAGCCCGGGGTTCAGAAAGGGGGTCGGACGGGAGGGAGCGGCTCTCTTGGCCCTCCCGGCTGGGGGAAGTAGGGTTCCCTAGGGAGCGATGCCATCTACTGCTCAGCCTCCTTGGGCGTTATCTGCAGGTGAACGACCTTCTCCGCCCTGAGGATGCGTAGGGCGACGGCCCGGCCTACGACGTCCCCTGAGAGCGCCCTGTGAAGCTCGTATTCATCCGTCGCCCGGGCGTCTCCGAGCCTCAGAATGACGTCCCCAAGGGCTACGCCCGCGGCCTTCGCCGGCGAACCCGCATCGACCGACCTGACCAGGAGCCCCTCATCCTGGCCGATCTCCGCAGACCCTGCCAGCTCCTCTGGGAGTTCGACGGGCTCAACGACGACCCCCAGGAACCCCTTCTTCACTCTGCCGTCCTTGGAGATCTTCGCGACAGTCTCTTTCAGGGAATCGACGGACACAGCCACGCCCCTGCCCGCGAAGTAGGCGACGTTCATCCCCAGCAGGTTCCCTGACGCGTCCACGAGGGGACCCCCCGAGTAGCCCGGGTTCAGCTTGGCATCGGAGACCACGGCGTCCTCGATCATGACCCCCCAGAAGCCTCTCATGCTTCTCCGGTTGCTCGTGATGATGCCGGACGTCGCCGATGCTCTCTTGGCGCCCGCGTTGGCCAGGGCGAGGACGAATTGGCCTACTCTGACTCCATCCGCGCTCTCCGCCTTCACCGGTGTCAGCCCCAATGCCTCCACCTTCAGGAGGGCCACATCGGTGTACGGGTCCCTGCCCACGACCTTGGCCTCCAGCTCCCTGCCGTCACCCAGAGTCACGCTGGGGGCGGCCGACTGCCCCACCACATGGCCTGCGGTGACGATCAGCCCGTCCGAGGACCAGACCATCCCTGTGCCTCCTCTCCTCCCTGCGTTCACGTTCACCACGGAAGGCGAGACGCCATCTGCCAGCTCGGTTACAGCGTTTGAAAATGACTGTAACAGCTGCATTCCCTCTGTCCCTGTCATGTTGTCAGAATCACCTGCTTCGGCTATGCTGAGGGCGCTACTTGTTGAGCGGGTTCGCGAAGAACCGGCTCACATCGCATAAGGCGTGAAGTACCCTATCCGCATCAGGGCAAGCTTCGCGCCGGGCCTTGGGCTGGCGTAGAGCCTCGAGATCCGACCCATGAGCTGGTGGGCCGCGCGGACAGCCTTCGGCAGGTCCGAATCCTTGGCTATCTTGGCGTCGATGTCGAGCTGGCCAGCGGAGAACTTGGCGTCGATCATCACCTCTCCGTCTTCGGTAACCCACTTCATCACGAGCCCCTCGTCCGTCTCAGCCATCCCGACCCACCTTATCGTGTCGAACCACCTACCTTTCAGTGCGGGAACGATTGTCCTGGCGCTTGCCTCGNNGCCGCCGTTGGCAGGCCCCAGGGCGAAGGCTCCTTTCGCTTTCTCGGTGACGGTGTACCCCTCCGGGGATTTGACCACCAGGCCGCCGTCCTCGAGCCTCTCGAGCGACCTGGAGAGGGTCTCCGGGTGGGCCCCAGTGATCCTGCGCAGACCGTCGAACGTGAACACTGAGAGCCCTTCCTCTTCGATGGTCCGGACAACCTCGGCATCCCTCGGGCTCATCGCAGGCAGCTCGTCCTCCAGATCAGCGCCGCGCTTCAAAGTTTCTGTGCCGTTTAGGCCCTGCCTCTTTAAAAAACAAGCGCGGGCCCAGGACCGTTTCTCGAGTGCTTCTCTGCTCGTGCTGACCGGTCCTCGCTGACAACTTCCTTCACCTCTACCATGCCCTCAGCTGCAGGAATGCATAGCCAGACTAGGTTGTCAAACAGGGTCTGCGCATCCCTACCGAAACAGCAGATATACTCCTCATCGGCGTTACGCCTCCGATTGGCGCCGTCGGGGAGGATCTTCGTGGTGGCGGTGATTGCGGTGGTCGCCCTTCTCGTCGGCTACGCTCTCTTCGAGTCCAACGCCGGGCCGGGACCATTCACATCTCAGGTCCCCTCCCACTTCTCCTTGAACGGGAAGACCTTCGCCATCACCTACGTGGCGACTACCCAGCAGGAGAGGCAGGAGGGCCTCATGAACAAGCAGGTGACCAGCACCACCACGATGCTCTTCGCCTTCCCCTACTCAAGTCAGTGGACGTTCTGGATGTACGACACCAACACCAGCCTAGACATGATCTGGGTGAACGCCACCGGCGCGTCAGGGCGGGTCGTGTACATCACGACGGGGGCGCAGCCCTGCTTCAATTCCTACGGGTACGGCTGCCCGACCTACACACCGACCACGGCCGCGAACTACGTGATAGAGGCCAAGGCCGGGTTCGCGTCCGCGAACGGCGTCACCACGGGGACTGTCGTCACGTTCAGCTGACTCCGGGCTTCTCACCTTCGTCTAGGAATCTCGACCATCCCGTCTTTTGCCTGCCCCGGGGCCAGTCGGAGCCCATGCAGGCTGCCCCAAGGCCCCCCATGACCAGGGCCCAGAAGCTCCGATGGTACTCCAGCCAACTGATGCAAGACGCCGCTGCGGATGAGAAGGCTGGCCGCCCGGAGACAGCCATATCCCGCTACCTGCAGGCGGCCGACATCCTGCTCCTTCTTTCCAAGGTCGAGGAGAACTACACAGCTTGGAAGTACTACACCGACAACGCCGCCCTCTGCCAGCAGAAGGCGAGGCGCCTCATCGCCCTCGCCCCGAAGGACGAGACTGTCCAAACCCCCTAGCCGTCCTAAGCCCACGCTGTTAATATACCACAGACCCTCCTTTCTTCCGGAATGACCAAGTGGGAGTGCTACCGTTGCGGACATATCTTCGAAGGCGAGAACACGCCGGAGGAGTGCCCCAACTGCCACTACTCTCTCACCTTCTGGATCGAAGCCGCCGAGTCAAGCGCCCCGAAGGTCAGGAGCTTCGTGAAAACAGACCCGCTCATGATCGACGCCAACGAGTCTGTGCTGAAGGCGGCCCAGCTGATGCGGGAGAAGGGGACGGGGAACGTTCTGGTGCTGATCAAAGGGGAGCCGAAAGGAATCCTTACGGAGCGGGACATCCTGTATCGCATCGCTGCGGACGACCTGCTCTCGTCGAGCATCCCGGTGCGGAAGATCATGACGTCGCCAATGATTTCCATCGACGCAGACAGGCCCGTCTCAGAAGGGGTCCAGCTGATGGCGAAGCACAGAATCAGGACAGTGTTCGTCACAGACCACGGAAAGCCGCTGGGGCTCCTGAACATGAGGGCAATCGTAGGCGATCAGTTCAAGGTCGCGAGAAGCCTGGAATCCTGAGATCCTCGCGGGGCAGTCATTAAATCTCGGTCCCGGCGAAATCAGGGTCACGAACACCATCCTCTTCGTCTGCGTCGAGAACACCTTCAGGAGCGTGCTTTCCGAGGAGCTGTTCAACTCGAGGGCCCCCCCAGGTTGGCGAGCCGAAAGCGCAGGCGTGAGCCCCGCCGCTGCCGTGAACCCCACCGTCCGCCAGCTGCTGAAAGAGGTGGACATCGTCCTGACCGAGAGGACTCCCAGAGTCGTCACCCCCGCCCTTGTCGCCGGGGCCTCCCGGGTGGTGACCTTCGGGTGCCTCGACAGGTGCCCCATCGGCGCCGAGGGGAAGGGGGAGGACTGGCCCATACCGGGCGCCGCTGGGAAGACCTTCGAAGAGCTGAGGGGGATTAGGGATGAGCTCTCGAAGAGGGTCGACGAACTGATCCGCCGCTGCTGCCTCAGTGGACAGACTCCAGCCAGGTGATGCGTCGATGCAGGATTCAGCCATCGAGATTCTCAGGCAGGAGCTCGTCAGAGCCGCCACGGCCCGGGGGACCCTCACCTACGGGGAGCTCATGCGGATACTCGGGATCTCCCGGGGACCTCCCCTCTTCGAAGCCATTTCTGCAGTTGACAGGACAGAGCACAAGCGAGGGGCGCCGGGGTTCGCTGCGATAATCGTGAGAAAGGACACAAGGTTCCCCGGCGGGGGATTCTTCTGCGACGACGACCTGCCCCTTGACTTGCGGAGGCCGTTCTCCAGGGCGAACGACCCCAAGCTTTCGGCCGCCGAGATGAACTACGTCAAGGAGGCCCAGCGGAAAATCTGGGACTACTACTCGAGCGAGGCGCACTCCTAGGCGTGGCTAGCACTACTAGCGTCACTTTCGCTCCCCTTCCGTGTGTTTCTGGACCCCCTGCCAGTCTGCCTTCGTAATCCTCTTCTGGTCGAAAAGCATCTGGGCAAGGTCCCTGACATCCGTGAATGCTGCCAGCTTCACCCCGGACGCCGCAAGCTTCACCCTTGCACCTTCGAGCCTGTCAACCAGGACCAGCGCCGTGCTGACTACGCACCCGGCCCTGCTCAGCGCCTCCGCCGCGGAGGCCAGGCGCTCTCCGCTGTCAGCGACACCGTCGACGACCACGGTCCGCCAGCCGGGCCGCACGGCCCCTTCGACGACCTCTCCAAGCCTTCGGCCGCCTTCGTCCCTGCTCAAGGTGAGCAAGGGCTTCCTAAGCANNGCCTCCCCAAGGATCGCGAGAAGTGCGGCTACAGAAAGGGCATACGCCTCGGCGTCGCTTGGGACTACGCTCAAATCGAGCGAGTAGGAGCTCGCCCTTCCCCCAGGGAGGGTGAACCTCCCGAACCTGAGGGCGCCGCTCCGGAAGAGCGCTTCCGAGAGTGCCGACCTGCCTCCAGCGGGATACGGAGCGTGCGCGGGCTCGGCCAAACGAGTTCTCCTTCCCGACGGCCTACCCAGCGGATTTGAACCTACGCCCGGAGAGACTCAGGCGCCAGTCCAGGAGGGCGGACGCCCTGCTGGCGTAGGTCTCCGGGTCGACCTCCCGGGTCGTTCCAGCCTCGACGTCGACTATGATCACCATGTGCAGCCGCGCCTGCAGCAGTTCATCCACGGCTATGGGCGGCCTGTTGTACCTGACGTCGGTCAGGGCCTTGATTTCCTTGGCCTCCCCCAGGGTCCTGGCCCTGGGAGGCTTGACGAAGAACGCGGGAATGTCGAGGAGGTAGGAGGGAGTGGTCCCGAGGGCGAACTTGCCCGCGAACCTGCTGTACCTGGCGACCTTGCTGGCAATCCTTCCCCGGGCGTAGGCCGAAGGATCGAGCGCCTCCTCAGGAGGGATGAATCCAGTCTCGATTTCAACTATGAGGAGACCGTCCCCCCTGATTCCCATCAAATCGCATACCAGCGTCTTGTCGAGCCTGTGCTCCACCTTCACCTCGTACCCCTGCTTCACGAGGCTCCTGGCGCACACGAGCTCAAGAGCAGAGTGGTTGATCTTCACCAGGTTCTTCTTGTAGAGCTTGACCAGAACATCGGCTATGTCCAAAACCTTCGAGCGCTCTTCGGGCCCGTCCTTGGCGCAAGCCCTGGAAGCAAGCTCGTAGAGGTCTCCCCTGAACCTCCTGACGTCCAATTGCATTCCCCATGGTGACCTGTGAGTATTAAGGTGGCTTGAGCCTGCGCCGCTCCAGAATCTGCCTGACCTCTTCGTCCTCCACCTGCCCGAAGTCGCGATAGAACTCGCCGATGGCGAAGAACGGCCACGGCGTCTCCAGGCAAATCAACTCGGCCCCTGCCCTGGCGACGATGCCCTCGGCCTCGGCCGGAGCCACAGGCACGGCAACTACGATTCTCATGGGCTTGCGCCTCTTTATCGACATGACCGCTGCTGCGACGGAGTTCCCTGTGGCGATTCCGTCGTCGACAATGATTACGGTCTTCCCCTCGAGTTCCGGGTATGGGGTGTCGCCTCTGAGGCTCTCCATCCTCTGCTTGACCTCTTCCCGCTTCCTCTGAGAGACCTCGTCGAGGTAGTCCTGGCTGGCTCCCACGGTCTCAGCGGCCTTCCTATCCACGATCACCTCGCCCTCCTGGGTCACAGCCCCGAGGCCATACTCCTCCTGGCCGGGTGCGCCAATCTTCCTTGTCACCACGATGTCCAGAGGCGCATCCAACGCCTTCGCCACCTCATTGGCGACCACGACCCCTCCTCTTGGGATACCTAGAACAACCACGCCGCTGCCCTTCAACCCCAGCAGCGCCTTCCCGAGCCTCCTCCCCGCTTCCTCCCTGTCCTTGAACGGCATGGCCGCCTCCAGTTGGCTGGAACCAGCTCGATATTTGGCTGACTCGTCCGGCTCTCAGGAGGGATGTGGCTTTCCTCCGACAGCGGCCTCGTAGCGTTCCTTCATTGCCGCTGCCCCGGTTCGCCCTCGGTTTGGCCTTCGTGAAGTCCGGGTCACCCCGTCTCTACGCGCCACCATCCCGCTCGCGGATCGGCACCTTGCGCCGAGGCCTTCCCCGGCGGCTCATCCTTCCGCGAATCCATCCTTTTCCTGGCCGGACGAGCAGGAGAATTGGTGGCCTTCTTCTATAAATCAATTACCTCGATTTTCGATTTCGAGAACCGGCCATGTTTACCGCGTGAACGCCGGATACTTCGCCAAGGGCGAGTTGGGGCCCACCACCCAGACCTCCCATCTATCACGGATCTGGAGGTCGACAGAACTCAACCTTCCCTGAGGGACCGCGAGTATCCTTCTCACTGACCCGCGCCGGAAAAGGTAGGGCTGAAACGACACACTCGAGAAGTTCTTTTCGGCCAGCCTCTTCATGTTGGGGTGTGTCTCGCACTCGACGAGCACGATCTCCTCGTTCCCGTCCTGTGACCTATACGCCAGGAGGTCGGGCCTGTACGATGTCCAGGAGACCTTCTGTCCGGGCGGGAACGCTGGTTCCTCGACGACGGCATAGCGCTCGTTCTCCAGCTCCCGTCGGACGACGTCCTTCATCGACCTGTGGACCTGGGATTCTGCCACGCGATGCCTGTGGCATGCGCACGATTTCATCTTTCGGCTACGCGGGATTGCACCCTGGAGTCATGGTTTGCAGACGCGAGCTGTAGGAATCCATTCTGGACGGAATCTCCCCGCCCGACCCGCGAACGCGTGATATTGTGGTCAACAGAAAATCTGTTCTTTGTCAGCAAGTGGAGTCAAGGTAGGATAACAGGGGCTCAACCTACTCCGTTGGTAGCTCTCTCGCTGTTGGCTCTGCCGATGGCCCGGGACGCAGTCCGAGTCGACGCCGGTTACGCGCGAGGTCGGGAATATTCCGGGCTGTACCCTGGTCGGAGGCAGCGCCTTGTGCTCACCAGAGCCGTGAGTGGTCCAACGGCCACGCACCGGGACGGTGGAGAAGTGCAGGCGGGAAGCGAAACGCACGAAGGTAGAGGTACGTCGGAGGGCGGAGAACCCTTCTTCGGCCGAGCGAGGTGTGGAGCGTCATGCTTGGCACCGGACTGGGACGAAGAAGAAGCTCGAACCCCGAAGGTTTGCCGAAGCCTGAATGCGGTTCGACTCCCAAGTGCAATTCAAGGCCAGAACGGAGCGCGGAAGGAAGGCTGCCCCCCGGTCCTGAAACGGAGCAGACAAGAGCGGCGAGAGGCGGCTTTCTTCTTGCTTAATTACGGGCCGGTCGTTGCTCTGACTGTTGAGCGAGTCAGGGGCGCAGAACGGCGACACGGTGTCGGTGCACTACGTCGGGAAGTTCCCGGGCGGGAAGGTGTTCGACACCAGCATGAAGGCGGAGGCCAGCAGGGCAGGGCTGTTCAACCTGGCCCGCGACTACAAGCCCCTGCAGGTGGTGCTTGGCAGGCACCAGGTCATCAGCGGCTTCGAGGAGGCGCTGATCGGGATGAAAATCAACGAGACCAAGGAGGTCACCCTGCCGCCCGAGAAGGCCTACGGCAGGTCCGGCAACCACCCCATGGCTGGGAAGACACTTCAGTTCAAGCTACTAGTGACCAACATCAAGAAGCCCTAGCCAGAAGATAGCCTGGTCGCGTGACCGCCAGACGGGTTAAATCGCAACTGTTTCGGCGTTCTCATGTTGGCGGAGAAGAAGTGGGTGGTCAGGGACGGGAAGCCCCGTTGCAGGAACTGCAACTCACTCCTGAGCCCTGTCGACGAGCCCACGGCATTGAAGTGCCACAGTTGCGGAAGCATGTACCCCCTGAGCGACGAGGAGCTTGCCGAGCTGACGTTCGACCTGTCGGACTGACTCTACCCTGCATTGGCGCTTGATTGGTCTGGAATACTTCTCCAAGCAGAAAGGGCAAGGGGTTGGCCATACCTCATGGCGGGATTCTTGACCCTCCAAAGCTGCTGCCAGATAGCAATCTCCCCTCTCATACCGCGCCTTCTGACAGAGCGTTAAGAGCTGAATCTTCTAGTCCCGAAACCCTGGCCGCTCAAAGGCAATTGGCTTGGGTTCCCGCGGGAGAATGCAGACCACAGCGCAGAACAGAAACCCGCATTCCCACACGGTTCAACCCACTGAAGACGCATTTCAGGTGCCCAGATGTCATCTTCAAGTGGGCTCCTCAGAAATGAGGTTCGCGGACGACCGCCTGGACCTGGAGGACGCACACATCGATGTCCTGCTTCAGAGGCATGGTTACTCTGTGAGGTATGATATCGTCCCACATCCTCCGACGAGGAAGGTCACACCCGCAGGAGACCTAGAGTCGTTGAAGGAACTCTGCATACCTTACACGGTTTGGGGATTCAGATTCTGGCGCCTCAGCAGAGGCATTGGACTGAGAGCGCCTCTCCCTTGGGATGGATGATCCCCTTTCGTCGGACCGAGCAGTCTTCTCTAGGCAGAGTGGCTGTGTCTAGCGTAGTAAGCCCGGGTCTTGATCTTGTTTCCGCAGCTGTCCATGCTACACCACTTCCTCGACTTGCTTCTAGAGTAGTCCAAGAACAGGGAACCGCATCCCTCCTCTTCGTTTGCGCATTCTCTGACCCGTCCTAGATAATCTGAGGTGAGCAGTTCGGCCGCGGACTTCGCCACAGGATAAAGTACCTTGTCGGGCAGTTCCTCGGTGCACCATCCCAGTCTGTAGCCCGCGTCCGTCACCTGCACCTCCATCTGAGCCATGGCCCTCCCGAGATACTCATTGAGCACGTCGATGTCGTTCGCGCCCACTCCACGATTATGGGCGATCGCTGAGAAAATACGGTAGATTGCCTCGCGAAGGGTTTTGGCGCGACTCAGGACTTCATCCACGGTGCCCCTGTCGGTCTTTGCAATTGCATGCAACTTCCTCGATTCTTGTGCGTCGATGACCCCCTTCTTTTGGCCCCAGTCCACTAGGTCAGCATAATTTTGGAGCGTGTCTGACGCATGGCTGCTAGTTCGCCAGTCCACGGTATCGGTGAAATCAAGGCAGAGCTCAATACTCTTTGTCGGCATGGGCGAATCCGAGTTCTGCACGGTCACCAGGCTGTCAGATGTGTTATTTTAAGATTAACACCAGCTTAAGCCTCCGATGGGGTGTGAATCCTTATATACACACCTGCTAGATACCGTGGATGCTGGTGTGAACAAATGAGCAAACCGGAGCACGCAATGATGCGGAGCCCGGCGTCGGTCTGGGTGGCCGAGCCGGTGCCCATCGAAAGCCGAGAAGATGTGGACTCGGTCCGCGAAAGGATCTTGGCGGGGAGGGCCTTCCTCAGGGTGGTCGAGCATCCCTGGGGGGTCGAGTTCGACGTGTGCGAGGTGAGGGGTCAGCAATGAGTTCCGACGGGAAGGTAAGGGTCCTGGTGAAGAGCAGGAAGGTCCCTGCTCGGACCGTCGACCTGAGCGAGACGCTCTACACGCCATCAGGCATCCCCATTGGGAAGAGGACGAACCGCCTCTTGTTGTACGACTACGTCCTCGACGAAGATCATCGAAGGACCATCCAGGAGGCGCACGAGCTCGCCCGGCGTCTTTGTCTGGACCTCGAGGTGGTCGACTCCGCGAGGCAGGGGGTCTTCAGACGCCTGCTTTCGACGCTGGGCCACCGAGGGTCAAGCAACCCCATCATCGAGGTGTCCCCTTCGTCGTCGATGACGCATCCAGTGCGTTCACCAATCCCGATTCAGGCACGGCAGTAGCCGGCCTTGGACCGACAATCGAACGGTGTGGCCCTCACGGTGGGGGCCAGCGTAATCTGGGGGACAAGCTTCGTGGCCACGAGCGTCGGACTCGAGTACTCCAACCCATACGTGCTCCTCTTTGAGCGGTTCTTCATAGCGACTGTCGCAATCCTGGCACTGGGCATCTTCTCCAAGTCCGCTCGAATCTGGCCTGAGTTGCGGCGACCGCGCACCTGGGGCATCGCTTCGGTGTACGCCGCCGCCTTCCTGCTTCAATTCCTAGGGCAGGCGGTCTCAGGGGCTTCGGCCTCTGCCTTGCTCTCCAACCTCTTCATCATCTTCGTGCCTGTTGCCGCATTCTTTGTCTTGAGTGAGCACATACCCGACTCATCGAAGGCGGCCGTGGCACTCAGTGTAGTCGGCATCGTCCTTGTGCTCCCTTCGGGCCTTAGGGTCACGGGCACCACCCTGGGGGACCTCCTCTTGGTAGGGGCCTCGGTGGGGTATACACTGTTCATTGTGCTCGGGAAGAAGTATGACGTCTCTTCCCTGGCGAGCTCCTTTGCGCTGATAGTCTCGATGACAGTGGTGATGGCCCCTCTCGCCGCACTGGAAGGCGGCCCTTTCGCCCTCAACACTCTGTTCACAGCGGCTGCGTGGGAGTCAGTGATCTGGCTCGGGGTCCCTTGCACTGTGGTCGCCTTGGCCATGTACACCCGGGGGCTGGCCTCGATACGGGCGTCTCAGTCGGCGACCCTGCTGCTCTTCGAAATCATAATCGGGGTGGTGCTGTCTGTTTCTCTCCTCGGGAACGCGCTCAGCCTGACCCAGGCTTTAGGTGCGAGCGTCATTGGCTTCGCGATACTCCTGTCTTCACGGCAGTGAAGTCCACTAAGGGGCCGGCGGCGGGCGGGGCGACAACTGAAAGGAGCAGCAGGAGCCCTTCCACTCCTTCACGCTCCTGTATAATCGCCTTGACCCCGAAGCTATTTACCTCGGCCCTGGCATCCCGTTGACGCAGCATTGGCAAAGAGAGCGTTCACGATAGACATAGGCACAGAGAAGATCCCCGTGGAGGGCAACGCCCATGACAAGGTCGCAATCAAGTACCTCATGAAGCGGCGCCGGAGCATCATCTTCACCAAGGACCCGGCCAAGGTGGAGAAGCTCTTCTCCGAGGTTCCGAAGCGGATCAGCATAATCGGGGCCAATGTCACCAAGACCTACACCGTGAC
>DAEE01000051.1:0-4017 GCA_002495205.1 Thaumarchaeota archaeon UBA183
AATACAGCTCCCTCCCTGTCCAGGTCTGTCAGGATTACAACCCTGTTGTCCCCGTCGAATGCCGAATTCCCTTTCTTTACGACCGACGAAACGGTGACGACGTTCCCAAGGCATCCGAGCCTTCTCAGAGCACGGGCGTCCCGCGGCCCCTCGACGAGGATTGACCAGCCCTCGTCGGACAGGTTGTTCAGGTCTGTGATGAAACCCCGCAGAAACTCTCCGAACTCGTCATACGTCTTCGCCTTCTTGTAGAGCAACTTGCTCACGACTCTTGGGATTGTTGCCCGTCTCTGACAGCCCGGATCATGTCCCAGCTTACAGCGGGGATCATCACCTAGCCTCTTCAACGGGCAAACGGCTTCCGTCTGTCGCGCGACTGGGTAAACCATCCGCTCATCAAAGCGTTTCCGCCTTCGCAGGTGGCCGTTTGGCGCGCTTTAGAACGAAAGCCGTCTGCCCTTGAAAGGGGCCGGAGCTATTTTAGCAGTTCGTACAACCGTGAAGCGTCTATTTCGAAGCCGCACACCGGGACGCCCAGGCCGAATGCCTCTATGGCTTCGGGCTTCACTTCGCCGGCGTGGCCGAGGGCCACAGCGCCGATCCGTACCGCAGCGCATCTGCCAGGAGAGAAGGCCCAGTGCCCGCCCTCCTTGGCGGAAAGCTCCTTCCCGACCATTATCCGGCAGGCAGACTCGAGGTACATCTTCGCTTCCGTGAAGGACGCCTGTGAATGGGCCACCAGGCCGGCGAGATGCCAGGCTTCGGATACACCGTCGGCGGTCCTCTCGTAGACCCTGCCGATTTCGAAAATCCTCTGGGGGTAGTCCGACTTCACGTTGCCCGACAGCGAGGACAACATGGTGGCCAGAAGGGAGTCCCTGAGAACGGAATGCTCGAGGCTCTTCGGGTTCTGCACTCGTATCTTCGCCGACGACGGCCGCTGGAAGTTGGAATAGAGTGACCCCTCGTCTGTGAGTTCGAAGGTCATCACCTCGAGGAAGCCCGAGCCTGCCATTACAGTCGAAGTCGAATCGAGGAAGTCCTCGAAGCGGTCGAATGAACCAGGACGCGTGCTCGCCGGATAAATGGGTCCGATTCGGTCAACCCCGTAACCCAGTGCGACCTCCTCCGCGATGTCAACAGGGTGCAGGAGGTCTACGCGATATCGCGGGTAGACTGCCTTCTTCCCCTTGACGGCGATGCGGCTCCTCGCAAGACACCTGGCGATCTCTGCGCCTGGAAGGTCCATCCCGAGCACAGACCGTATCAGCTTCCGGTCCAGCGGGAGGGTCGAGGTCGACAGCTCGGGGGTCACTCGGCTGCTCCGCGGATTTCTGATTTCTACAGTCCCCAGCTTCCCTCCAGCGGCAGCCAAGGTGGTCGCAACTATGGCCATTACGTCGTCGCCTGCCTTCCGGTCCGTGCTTGTCACGTCGACGAACATGCGCCTGGTTCTGGTGGTGACCCGAGTCGCGTCCCCGTTTATGATGGGCGGGAAGGAAAGGACTGCGCCCTTCGAGTCTGTTATCACCGGGTAGAGGTCGCCCCCGTCCAGGGCTGCACCGTAGGCCCTCCCCTCGGTTGTCTCCGTGAGTATGGAGCGGATGGACATTGGGGCCTCCACTCCGAGTGGGACGAACTTGAACGAGGAGTCCACCGCCCGGTAGGCCAGCGGGGGGTGGATCGCGTCGAGGTCGTGTAGTCCGATGGCAACGACCCTCCGCTTCCTTCCTAGGCCGTTGTGCAGGTCTTCCTGCAACGCGATTACCTGCCGTATGTCCTCGTCGTCTAGGCTGAGCCCCGTGGCGGTAGCGCAGGCGATGTAGGGCCTGACCGACGCCAGACGGCTGTCCACTGAAACATCAATCCCTGACTGCCTGGTCGGGAAAGACGGGAGGCCTACCTCCTTTCCGAGAAGCCCCCTCAGCGCACGCGCGATGCCGAAGTCGGTGCCGAAGTCCGGCCGGTTGGGGCTGTACTCGACCCGCAGCGCGTTCCCCTCAACGCTCTCGATGTCGAGGCCGACGTAGGGGAGCCTGTCGAGTATCCTCCTCCTGTCCGCGCCCACCATCCTCGCGAACCTGGGTATGTCTATGCTAACGACCGGCAAACTCTCCCCTCCCTCTCAGCCAAGAGAGGTCGTCTCCGTACAAGGCCCTGATGTCGTCGAGCCCGTAGCGGATCAGCATGAGCCGTTCAATCCCGGGCCCCCAGGCGAGAACGGGGACCCTAACGCCGAGTGGAATGGTGACTTCCGGACGGAAGACTCCGGAGCCTGAGAGTTCGATCCACGACTTCACGGCCTTTGAGTATCCTATCACCTGCAGGGACGGCTCGGTGTACGGGAAGTAGCTCGGCCAGAGCTTCACCTGTGACATCCCGAGCTTCTTGTAGAACTCGGTGAGGAACCCCATCAGGTGCCTGAGGTTCAGGCCCTCCCCGACGATTATCCCGTCCATCTGGTAGAACTCGGCCAGGTGCTTGTAATCCAAGTTTTCATTCCTGTAAACCTTGGACACGGCGAACGCCCGGGTCTCCTCTTCCTTCGACTCAGAAAGGGCCCTGACCGTAAGGACAGTGTTGTGGGTCCTGAGGACGAGCCGGCGGGCCTCCTCTATTCTCCACTGGTACCCCCACCCCCTGCTCCCTGTTCTCCACCCATTCTCGTGAGTCGCAGCGACGTTGGCCACCTTCCCGGCCCTGGTCATCTCCGTGTCTGAGAGCCCCTCCAGGTAGAAGGTGTCCTGCATCTCCCTGCTCGGGTGGTCCTGTGGGATGAACAGGGCGTCGAAGTTCCAGAAGCCGGGGTGGACGCTCCTCCCCTGGAGCTCCGTGAACCCCATGGAGATGTAGGCCTCCCTCACTTCCTTGATGAAATCGCGGACGGGGTGCCTCCTGCCGGGGTAGAAGAGGGGCGCCTTCGCCTCCACGTCTATGGGTCGGAGGCCCTTCCCCTTCCACGCCCTCGAAGCGAGCACTTCGGGCGTGAGCCTGTCGAGGAGCCCGGCACCGGATGGCGCCGCTGCGGACCTCCTTCCGGCTTCGGTGATGCTGACCACAAGGCTCTTGGTCTCGACCCTCCTGAGAATCCCCCGTCTGAGGAGGTCCGCCACCAGCTGTGCGGACTCGGCGGGGAGGGCGGCCTCCTCCGTCCCACCTGAAATTGCTTCCAGGGTAGAGTCGATGGCCTGTATTCCCTTCGAGTCTCCAGGGCTCACGACGGCCGGCGCGCTCCCTTCAATCCTAATCCATCCCGCGCCCCGAGCTCTTCCGAAGGCCGCGGAGAACTCCTCTGGGGACGTGAACCCGGCTTTGAGCTCTTCGACGGTCGGCGGCTTGCTCGCCATGGCGACCCTGGCGAACAGCTCCAGCTCCGGGGGCCTCCTGGCCACCTCCAGCCTGCTCTGCCGTGTCTCCGTCACTTTGACCATGCCCTTTGACGAGAGCCATTCGATAGCGCGCCGGATCTGGTCCCCCTGCAGAGACGTCTCTCTGATCAGGGAGTCGAACGAGAGCGAGCCCGTGGGAGCCAGGGCGGAGAGGATTCTCTGTTCTATGGGGTGGAGAGAGCTGGACACCTGTCACTCCTTCCCTGTAGAAGCAAGGTAGTTCCTACTCCTTGCGAGCAGTTCCTTGGCGTCACTCATCAGAGAATCGCGCTTCTTGTGGTGCTCCTCGAGGAAGCTCTTGACCAGGCCCATGGCCTCCTGCTTGCACTCCCCGCAGAGTCGAATCCCCTTGGTGCACTCGTGTTGGACCAGGTCGACATGGGCATCGTCCCTCGCAAAGTGGAATCGGTAGAGGTCGAAGACTGGGCAGACGTCTGGTCTTCCTCCCAGCCGGCGCTGCTCTTCGACCGTGTCCCTTCCTCCCGTAAACGCGGTCTTCACCCTTCTCGAGGCCTCGGCGGCGCTGTCGTCGAGGGTGAAGCCCGACTCGGGGGCCCGCTTGGACATCTTGTACCCGCCCGTGAGCGCGAGCTCAAGGCGGTGGTAGATCGCTGACGGAGGGACGAAC
>DAEE01000051.1:4043-6302 GCA_002495205.1 Thaumarchaeota archaeon UBA183
GGCATCAGGATGTCTCCGGCCTGAATCAGGGCAGACATGTAGAGTCCGATTTGCCGCTCGCCGTAGATCGCCTTCAGCATGTTGTTCGTCACTCCCCGGGAGAATATGGTGGACAGCCGCATCACTCGCATCTCCTCGCTCTGTTTGTAGACCACCGCGCGGTCCGGGTCGAGCCCCAGGGCGAGGATGTCGGCCACGTTCCGGACGGCGGTCTTTGACGTCTCCTCGAACGAGAGGCCGTTGTCAGCGTAGGCCTCGACGTCGGCTATGGAGTAGAACACCCGGGCCTTCTTCGANNATCATGTCGTCCGCTGTCATCTTGTTCCCAAGATGGAACGCCCCATCGGGCTTGATCCCGCTCATCACGGCGTATGGCTTGTTGTTGTCTATGGCGTCCAGTATCCGCGCCAGGTCTCTCTGGCCGAAGTCTATGCCGCGGCTGAGGTGAGGGCTGGGCTTCTTGAAGCGGTGCAGGAGGGGGGCTGCTGGTTCGATGCCGAATTCGGACTGGAGCCTGCCGTAGTCCTTGACCGAGCTTGTGCCCCATGGGTCCAGCCTGTCCTTGTCCACACTGCTTTCGCCTGCAGAGGTTCGGATATAACCACTCTTTAGCCTGCGCTTCTCTCAGGGACCGCGCCGGGGAATGAGCCTCCCCTCGCTGTCGATTTCCCCCCTTCTTATCCGCGTTGATGAGATGATTTTCGAGTCCTCGGCAAGGATGTAGCCGATGACCACTGTCTCCAGAGGAGGGTACCCCTTCTCCTTCCTGAGGGCGTTGGCGATGTGCACTCTCTTCGCCGTCTCCCTGCTCACCACAATCGCCTCCACCTCTGGGGAGGCGATGCCGGGGCCGAAGTAGTCGTCAAGCTTGGCGATGACGTACCGCCGGCCCGGGAAGCTTCTGTGAATGAACCTCTCGAGGGTCCTAACCCGCTCTTCGTAGGTCTGGTCTGGGCGCTTGCCTTCCTTCTTGGCGAAGACGTCGGACGTCACCCCGATGATGACGGCATCCCCGGCCTCGAAGCTCCTCGTCAGCAGGGCGATGTGTCCCCTGTGCAGGTGGTCGAATGTCCCGCCGGTGGCGACCATCTTGTACTTCAAGAGAACGCTCCTTTTTCGCAAATCACTTGAAATACCACTGGCGCCGCCGCAGGGCTCAGGACGCAATATAGGATTTTGTGAGAGAACTTGTCAATCATCCCCGAGCAGTACAAGGCATCAGGGAGGATAGTCAGGGAGGTGAAGCCTCTTGCCGAGTCGGCTGTCAAGCCAGGGGCGAAGTTCATCGATGTCTGCGACTTCGTCAAGAGGGAGGTGGAGGCGAGAGGAGGCAGGCTGGCGTTCCCCACTGGCATAGGCGTGAACCAGGTCACAGCACACTACGCCCCCCAGGATGGGGACGAGTCGGTCTTCGCTGAAGGCGACTTGGTGAAGGTGGACTTCGGGGTCCACGTCGACGGCTACGTCACGGACACGTCGGTCACCGTTACCCTGAACCCCGAGTTCAACCTGTTACTCGAGGCGACCCGGCGGGCCCTCGAGGCGGCCATCTCCACTGCGAGGAAGGAGTGGCGGACCGGAGAGATCGGAAGGGTGATTCACCGTGAGGCAGCCCGCTTCGGCTTCAAGACCATCGAGAACCTAACTGGTCACACTGTGGACAGGTACATGGTCCATGCGGGGAAGAGCATCCCGAACCTCTACATGCCCCACATGCAGGACCTGAAGAAGGGGGACGTGTTCGCCATCGAGCCTTTCCTCACCCTGGGCAACGCCGCCGGTTACGTGGTGGACGCTCCCACCCAGACGATCTTCTCTGTGGTGGCCAGGAAGAGGACAGGCGCCCCGGAGCTCGACGCTTTTGCCGAGAGGGTGTGGGAGGAAAGGAAGTCGCTCCCTTTCACGCCCAGATGGTACGTGGGCGAGTTCGGGAAGGAGAAGCTTCAGGAGACAGTGAAGAAGCTCGTCGCGAAGAGGGTCCTCAGGGCCTACCCCACGCTCGTTGAAGCATCAGGAAACCCTGTGGCCCAGTTCGAACACACAATGGCCCTGGACGAGGACGGCCTCGTCGTCCTAACCTGAGGCCTTCGAACCCTCGGCGAAGACCAGGCTGACCCTGGTCTGGTTCGAGCACTTCGTGCACTTGGCGCCGTCCTTTGTGACGTAGTCGCCGACTGTGAAAGCTCGCTTTGTCTTCTGGCCGCACACAGGGCACTCCTCGATGGTGTAGACCAGCAGCTTCGTCTTCTTGTCCGGCCC
>DAEE01000051.1:6316-7792 GCA_002495205.1 Thaumarchaeota archaeon UBA183
GACGCCTTGTCGGACGCTTCAGCAATCTCCTTCCTCATCACGGTAATCGCCTCGAGGATGCTCTGCTTGACCAGTATGGCGTAGAGAGGGACCTTCGCCTTGGTCGCAGCCTCCTCAATCTGGAACTTCTCGACGCCGATGCCCCCTATGGCAGCGCCGACACCCTCCGCTATCTCGCCTGTCTTCTCTCCCTCGAGTTTGAGGGCCGCGTCTATCATAACGATGGCGCTCGGCTTCACCCCCATCTCCTCGATGATCTTCTTGATTGCGACCCCGGGCTGGCCCACGTAGGCCATGGGCCCGTCGGCCTTCAGCACGTAGAGCTTCCTCCCCTTGTACTCCGTGATTGCCATGACAGTGTCCTTGGCGACAGCCCGCTTCTCCTTACCCGCCATGTACCGTGACACGATCACGGGGCCGATCCCGTCCCCGACAGGCTGGCCGAGTTTGAACGAGTCGACTGCGTTGAGGAGTGCGTCGGCCTCCTGGATGATCATGGGCATGATCATCTGAAGCTGAAGCAGTGTGATGTACGAGTTCGTCTTCTTGCCGAGGAGGTAGAAGTGGCGGACTATCTTGTGGATGGCATTCAGAGAGGTCGCTACCTCGAGGAGGTTCTCGGAGATAGAGACAGTAACCGGGTTGTTCTGCCCCAGCAGCGCCCCGACTTCTGCCCTCACCCTGTCGTTGTTCGTCGTTACCACGTGGTCGATCTTGTTAACAAGCCCCGCCGGGTCGATGTCCACTGGCATTATCGTTACGTAGTCGAGGAACTGGTCCACCCTCTGGGTCGGGTCGTTGGTCGCCTTCCCGACGTTGACCAGGTAATCGATGGCCTCCTTCCTGGCTTTGTCCTTCATCACCTTGAGCTTGTTCAGGCCCCTGCTGATATCGTTGAGGGCCATGTAGGACTGGAGCCTCGCTTGATAGAAGAACGTCACAAAGAAGAAGCCGACCCAGAATATCAGGAAGATGGTGTTGCTGTCAATACCACTTACCTGCAAAAGGTTGCCTGAGAGCATCAATACGGGACCTCAAAACTCGCCGCCGCGCGCTCGGACTTAAATGTTCTGTAGTATTGGTCAACCTTTTCGTGAGAATTGCAAAGAAGTGCCAGCACCTCGGCTTCCCGACTCCTCTCGGAAGTCAGTATCACCGAGGCGACGTGTGGTTTGACTTCCAGGATCGGAACGAGTCTGGGTCGGACCCACACGCTATGGCCGGCTGAGCCGGCCGATTCCCCTGCGGTAGATTAACGTTTCTCGGGCCCTGCAAGCGTTTTTACACGACTTGAAAGGAGCCGGAACCATGCAGAGGAGGCTCCTGGACATACTTGCCTGTCCCATCGACAAGCACTATCCCCTGGAGCTGACGGAGCTCGAAGCAAAGGGGGACCTCATCGTGGAGGGGGTCCTCACCTGCTCGGAATGTGGCCGCTACTACCCGATCATTGACGAGATCCCGGTTATGCTTCCC
>DAEE01000009.1 GCA_002495205.1 Thaumarchaeota archaeon UBA183
TCCGAGTAGGCGCAGTAGGGGTTGTAGGCGTAGTTGAAGTCGACAGCATACTCGTCGTTGTGCTCCACCTCGAGGTCCAGGTACCGCGCGGCACCATAGCTCTCCTTGCCTGAGGTGGCGTCTCTGAAGGGGATGAAGAGGTTTGGGTCGTCGCGCTCGGCTGATTGGTAGGCATGGACGCGGACAGGGTTGTCCCCGAAGTCTAGGTCGAAGTAGCCGACGCGGTTGAAGAGTTGGCGGGTTCCCCTGCTCGTCGCGACCATGACCCCCTCGGGGTTGGTGTAGCGCTGGAGCCTCGCCTCGAACCTGAGCGTAGGGTCCGGGTCGAAGTAGTTCAATGGATGGAACCTCTCCGCGACGCCATGCAGCGGCGAGTTGTGGCTCGTCCGGAGAAAGTCGTCCTTCTCCGCCCTGAACCGGGCGAGTGCCCGCACCCAGGTCTCCTGATCTTCAGGCTTCATGGACGCCTTTGGGCGGCGCTGAGACATGAATCTTTCTTCACTTCGGCAAAGCTGAAAAATCGGTTTTCTGGAGTCCAAGCCGTTAACAATTTGTTTCAACCTCTACCGAATCTCGTAGCCGCGTCGGGAGCCCGGCCCAGGTTCCGGGCCCCATAGGAAGCGATGATCGTATTCAAGGACGTCACGAAGAGCTTCAGGAGCTTCGTGGCCGTGAAGGACGTCACCTGCGAGATAGGTGACAAGGAGATCTTCGGGCTGCTGGGCCCCAACGGGGCAGGCAAGACCACCCTCATCATGACGATGGCGACGGTCTACAGGCCCACCAGGGGGGAGGTCATCGTGGACGGCCACAACGCAGGCACCGAGCCTGACAAGGTCAAGTCCCTGATTGGCATCAGCTTCCAGGACCCGAAGTACGACAGGATTCTCTCAGCGAGGGAGATACTCGAATGGCATGGGAAGGTCACCGGGGTCGAGAAGTCGGTTAGGGATAAGAGGATAGACGAGGTCTTGGCGAAGTTCGGCCTGGCTTCGGAGGCCCGGAAGAGGACCTGGACCCTGAGCGGAGGCACCAAGAAGAAGATCGAGAACGCCAAGGTCTTCGTCCAGAGGCCGAAGATAGCGGTGTTCGACGAGCCGACGGCCTACCTGGACGTCCCTTCGAGGCTGATGGTCTGGGACATGATGGACGAGCTGAGGGACGAAGGGTCCACAGTCCTGCTGGCCACCAACATGATGGACGAAGCGGACAGGATGTCAGACCGGGTCGGGATAATGAACCGGGGTGAAATGGCCCAGGTCGGCGAGCCTGCCAGGCTGAAGGGGAGCCTCAAGGGGAGGGACATTATCGAGATGAGGCTGGACGCTGTTGTACCCGAGCTCACCGGCGAGGTCTCGAAGGTGGAGGAGGTTAGAGAGGCCCGGTTCGAGGGGGACACGCTGAAGATCGTGCTGAGCAACGGCAGGGGACTCCTCCCCTACCTCATCAACGTGGTCACCGCGAAGGGAGGGAGGGTCCAGAGCGTGAACCTCAAGGAGCCTTCTCTCGAGGACGTGTTCCTGTACTACACGGGAATGAAGCTGTCGTGAGCGAGAGGCCGTCGACCCTCTTCGTGATCTGGGTCCTCGTCGAAAGGGACCTGAGGACCCTCGTGAGGTCCCCCTTCATCCTGATCAACAGGACCATCTTCTTCCTGATCCAGCTCTTCGTCTTCGCCGCCCTGGTGAGCAAGCTCGCCACTGCGCTCGGCTTCAACTACTTCGACTTCTATTCTGTTGGGGCAATAGTCTCCACCATCACTTCCATCGCCTTCATCATAGGTGAGGACCTGTTCGAGGAGGAGGAGCTCGGCCTGCTCGACTACCTCCTGAGCCTCCCCTTCGGCCATTCGCTCTTCGTGATTGGCAGGGCGCTGGGAGGGGCCGTGAGGGGGCTCATCTACGTGACCCCGATGATGATACTCGTCGCCTACGTCGACGGCTACCTCTCTCCTGCGGGCGTCCTGGGGTCCCTGGCCATCGTCTTCGTGCTTGCCACTGGAATCTCGGGGCTGTCGATAACCCTGGCCATGCTGATCAGGAACGCCAACAGGTTCGACATCATGATCGCACTGGCTGAGCTCGCCACCGTGAGGGTAAGCGCGGCCATCTACCCGCTCGCGTTCATGCCCAAGGCCCTTCAGCCCGTGGCGACCTACTCCCCGGTGACCTCGGCCTCGGATTTGGTCAGGGCCATCTTCCTCCCCGGCTACACGGCCGGGGCCTACGAGACTGTCATACTCCTGCTCTTCGTCGGGATATTCTTCGGCCTCGGGAGCGCTTTCCTGTTCCGGAAGATAGAGGGTGGTAGGTTCGAGTAAGGCACTGGACGTCATCGAGCGGGACTTCAGGGTATTCTTCGCTGACAAGTACATGCTCTTCATCATGTTCCTCAATTTCATGATAGACCTCGGGGTGTCTGGGCTGAGCCTTGGGGCGATGCTCAAGAACCTCCCCTACAGCTACTTCCTCTACATAGCGCCCGGGGCCAACCTGATCACAGCCACCGTGGCTGCCTTCCAGTCAGGGAGNNGAGAGGATAATCCAGGACACCCAGACATACCTGCTGACTCTGCCTGTCCCGAAGAACACCTTTGCAGTATCGAGGCTCTTCTCGGGGATAATGAGGAGTGTGGTCACCACCCTCCCGGGGACCATAGTCATCGCCCTGCTCTATGGGCTCTCTTTCCCCTACTTCCTCGTGGGGCTGCTCATCATGTTCGTCTACTCCGGGGCTGTCGCAGGGCTCTCCGTCGCTGCGGCCTCCATGGCCAACAGCCTTGAGCTCTTCGCGACTGTAAGGAGCACGGTCCAGGTATACCTTTCCTTCTTCAGCACACAGTTCTATCCGTCGGGCAACATGCCATCCTACGTCGCCGCCCTGTCAAACTTCAACCCCATGACCTGGGCGCTCGTGATCTTCAGGGAGCTCCCTGGGAGCTTCAACGGCGCCCTGCAGTCAGGAAGCGTCAACATCACGCAGTTCGTCTACCTGGCAGCCCTTTCTGCGGCGCTCATGCTCGTCGGGTTCCTCCTGTATAGAAGGACGATGGAATACTAGGAGCAGCGGGTAGCCCGGACGCTCTAGCGGACCAGCTCGAACTCCACCAGCCAGAGCTCGTCGTCGGCTCCGAAGCCCTGCTTGAACCAGTAGGCCCTCGCCTCGGTCGAGGAGGGGGCGCAGTCCCGCTTCGCCAGCTTGTCGTCGATCTCCTTGAGCTTCAGCCTCCTGAGCCCCGTCACCCTCACTTTCGCGAACTTCTTGGGAGGGTAGCCCATCCGGGCGGCGTCGTAGACCGACCCCACCTCCACCCGGGCCTTCGGCCACTTCCTGAAGGTCACGGTCTTCTTGCCGGCGAGAACCTGCTCAGCAGACTTGCCACCGAAGGTGATGATGGCCAATGACGGCCTCCCCGTGGGTGGCGAGTCGCTAATATGCGAAACGGTCAGAGGCGGCCTGCAGGGCCGCTCGACCTGGTCCCGTCCGTAGGGAAGAGGTCGCCGTAGGAGGGGACGTCTTCGAGAGACTCGCCAGCGCCTTCGCCACGCTCGGCCATGTACCACGTCATTTCGGGGTCGATGTGCCTTGACTCGAGCCCCGCGAGTATCATCTGCAGCCAAGGGACAGGGATGCGATGGCCGCCGTACCTCCCCCCGTTCGCGAGTGCAGTCCGCACGATGCTCCTGTAGTAGTCAGGGGTGCTGGCGTCGTCGGGAGCGTAGTGCCCGGATCCATCGTTGGCGACCACCAATACAGGGGCATCCGCCGGGAGTGCAGTGGTTCCTTCTCGTCCGGGGCTAAGAAGCTGGTCGGCGTCCCGCCGGTCCGCTGCGGTCGGCCCGCGAAACCGCCGTCTGAGCCCGTCGATCATCGGAGGAGGTACCCTGCCTTTGCCTTTTGAAACGACGCTTTTGAAACGGGGCCGGCTCATTGTTCAGCGAAGTTGAACGCGTTTTTTGAGCCGAAAGCGCCGGAAATCACGAACACCAGCCAGGTCGCGATGGAGAGCTGAGAGATTGGGACAGCCTGGGATGCGGACTGGAGCCAAGTCGCGACGTCTTCTAGAACCGATGCCAGGCCCTGGTACATGCGTGTTCAGGGAGCCGGCTCCGTATTTAGCGGGGCGGAAACCAGCGTCTGGACGGAAAGTCCTCTCCCTGGCTCTCTCTGCTAGGCGCTAGGACGACAGGAGCTTTGCCAGCAGCTCCCGGGAGATGTTCCCCCCGGAGACGACCAAGACCACCCGCTTTCCAAGGGGCTCTGACCGACCTGAAAGGAGAGGGGCGAGGGGGGCCGCCCCCGACGGCTCGGCGTAGATTCTGGCATCCCTGACCATGGCCCTGGTAGCCAGGAGGATGTCATCCTCAGAGGCGGTGAAGCACCCGTCGACGTTCTTGGTGCAGGCATCGAAAGTGAGCTCCCCCAGAGCAGATGGAATCAGGCCGTCTGCGATGGAGGAAGGGGATGGGACTGCGACCACTTTCTTCGCCTTGAGGGCCTCGCTGAGCTTCGGTGCGCCCCGGGGCTCGACGCCGTAGACCTTCGTGGCCGGCCGAATCGCCTTCACGGCGGTGGAGATGCCGGAGATCAGGCCCCCTCCTCCCACGGGCACCAGCACCGAGTCGATGTCGTCGCACTGCCGCACTATCTCGAGGCCGCAGGTCCCCTGACCGGCTATCACGTCTGGGTCGTTGAAAGGATGCACGAAGGCCGCCCCCGTCGCTTCAGCGATGGCCCTGGCCCTGGCCTCCCTTTCGGCACTGTACCTTCCGGCCCTGACCACCTCGGCCCCATACTCCTCTATGGTGTCCACCTTCTCTCTGACTGCGTTCTCTGGGACGACGACTGTGCACTTCTTCCCGAGGAGCCTCGAGCTGTAGGCCACCGCAATGCCATGGTTTCCTGACGAGGCGGCTACCACTGCCCTCTCCCCCAGACGGGAGATCTTGTTGTAGGCGCCCCTTATCTTGAACACCTTGATCGGCTGGAAGCATTCGAGCTTCAGACGGACCTCGCGCCCAGTGAGCCTGGAGAGGGCGGGGGACTCGATAAGGGGGGTTATCGAGGCCACCCCAGCTATCCTCTCGGCCGCTCGCTCAATCTCCTTCAGGCCGGGGAGAGCGCTTGCGCTCATTGCTGTCGACCCCGCCGGGAAAGCCCTTCTTTGACCTTCGGCGTCATCGCGTTCGTGTGCACGAGGCGCGCACCGACCATGCTTCACGGAAGGTTGGATAAGACTTCCACTGCGAGGGTCATGGGCAGGTGAGCTCTGCGAGCACGCCTGGGCAGGTGCTGGGTGTCAGCGAACCGATTGCGAATGCGATGGGGGCGTCGCGTCACTTTTCAGGATGGAGGATCATCTGGGTGGCTGTCCCCCTGGCCACCGCTTTTCCCTCGTCGTTCTTCACGACACAGTCTACCAGGGCGATTGTCCTCCCCCTGTGCAGCACCGTAGCGGTGGAGGTAAGCCTCCCCTTGAACACAGGGCGGAGGAAATTCATCTTCAGTTCCAGGGTGCTGAAGGACTCGCCGTCAGCCAAGGTGGTGGTCGTGGCTATTCCCATGCTCGCGTCTGCGAGGTCGGTCATGATTCCGCCGTGGACAGTCCCCATGGGGTTGTGGAATCTCCTGCCCACCTCGAGGCTGACTGTCGCCCTCCCTCTGCCGAAGCGGACGAGATTCATTCCCAGGGTGGACATTATGGGAGGGGCTTCTCCCCTGCCTTCGGCCGCGGCTTTGAGCCTCTCCTTCAGGCCGTCCACAACCCGCGCGTCGAGGTGCGTGTGTTAAGGGTTCCTTTCGGAAGGCGTCCCAGTCCTACAGTTTGAGCCTCATCTCGTTGGTCTGAGCGAACCCGAGGCCCTCGTAGACAGGTCTCCCTTCCTCGGAGGCGTGTAGGACCATCCTGTCGTATCCTTGCTCCTGGGACCATTTCAGGGCGGCCTTGACGATGAGTCTGGCAACCCCCTTCCGTCTGAATCTCTTCTCGGTGTACATTGACATGAGGTACGGCACTTGCAGCCTCATGCTGGTGGGTCTCGGCTGCTCTTCCCTGAGCCAGATGCATCCGCTCCCTGCCACTTCGCCATCCGAAGACCTGACCACCAGGCCGACGAGCGTCTTCCTCGAAAGCTGCTCCCGGATCCACTTTTTGGTCCCTTTCTCGGTCGCCCTGATCTCCTCCTCAAGTTCAGGGTGGATGTCGAGCCACATCTCCATCCGGTGCGCCGCGAGGACATCCAAGTCGCTGAGCCCGGCGTAGGAAAGTTTGAAAGAACGCAAGCCTGCAGTCCGCGCCGGCGNNCGCGAGGACGCAGGGTATGAGAAGGTGACCATCTCCTCGGCCGTGGCCATCGAACCTGACTCGAAGTGGAAGGTAATAGCGGAGATTGCTGGGATTGGTCCGGACAGGAAGGAGATAATCGTCGACGACAAGGACGGGAACATCGTCTCATACAAGCAGGCCTAGAATCGGCTGCCTGCGGTAGCCCGCGCTTGTTGCAGAGGGCTCTCGCTAAAGCCCCGGGAATTCCGAGTTTCAGTCAGGGTCGAGCATGAGAGACGTTAATAGGCGAGGCCCCAAAGCACCCACTGAATGCAGGTTCCGCTGGACGTCTCCTGGCTCGTCGAATACGTCGATGTGGTGAACGAAGAGCTCGGTGGGCTGTATCCCCAGCCCGGGAAGACGTCCCTCGAGAAAGCGGTGGTGGACGCTCTTTCCGTAGGGGGGAAGAGGGTGAGGGCCACATTGGCCCTGTTGTGGTGCGAGGCCTATTCAGGAGAATACAGGCCTGCCGTGCCCCTCGCTGCAGCCTACGAGCTTGCCCACGCGAGCGCCCTCGTGCAGGACGACATCATCGACCACTCGGAGATGAGAAGGGGGATGAAATCCATCGAAGCGAAGTACGGCCTGACCACCGCCATCCTGGCTTCCGACCTCCTCCTGTTCAACGTGCCCAGAGAAGTCGCGAAGTATGGGAGCCTGGACAGCAGGCGGCTGGCCAAGATATTCGATCTTGTTGGAGAAGCCTGCAGGGCGACGACGTGGGGAGAGTTCTTGGACATGGAGATGGCAGGAGGTACCGAGGGGACTGAGAAGGACTACGAGGAGATGATCAGGCTGAAGACGTCCACGCTGCTAAGCGCTCCTTGCACCAGCGGAGCCCTGGTGGGGGGCGCCTCGGAAGAGCAGGCGGCCCTGGCAGGCATGTACGGCGAGGAGCTCGGTATGGCCTACCAGATTCAGGACGACGCTCTCGACCTTGTTGGAGACGAGTCGACGCTCGGGAAGCCGGTCCTCACAGACCTCAGAGGGGGGAAGAAGAGCGTGATCCTACTCCACTGCCTGAACCACTGCTCCGGAGAGGACAGGAGGTTCATCCTTGGCTTGCTGAACCGCGTGGGGCCCTACGGGGAGCAGGAGGTCACGAGGCTGAAGGGGCTGATCGAGGAGAACGGGTCTCTGAAGTATGCGAAGGGGAGGGTCCTGAGTTACACGGACCGGGCGAGGGGGGTCCTCCGCTCCGTGCCGGACACCAGGGCCAAATCGCGGCTCCTGGAGCTCACCGACTACCTGGCCTCCAGATACTACTAGGCCCGTGCATTCCCGGACTCGGGCTAGGAGCCGGCGGAAGACCAGAACCTGAGGTGGGCCTGAAGACACCTGTGGCAGGGGACGGAGTAGAAGAGCGAAGGCGGAAGGTTTCCGGAACCAGGCTGGCTCGATGACGCTGTGGAGCCGGCGGAGGCCGGCGCCTGGGACGACATCGTAGAATCTGGATGTGGTGTCGCAGGCGGAGCACCGGTATGGGTCGAAGCAGACACGACGAGAATTAGCGCACCGACTCCCACAACCGCGGCAAGGACGAGGAGCAGGCCGACCTTCGAGCGAGCCTTCACAGACCCCGAGCTTCCCTTACGCCTATTTATGACTTGAAGCAAAGTGCAGGCGGTGCTGCTCGACCGATTCTACCAGGTTTGCCCGAAGTGCGGCAGGAAGACCTGGAGGATGGTGACATCGAAGAAGTTGACGGACAGGCACATGTTGGAGAGCACCAAGCGGACCTGGAGCCGCGGGGGGAACTGGCCCGTGGACGAGCCTTTCGTGCTCTGGGTGTACACCTACGACGTCTCAAGAAAATGCAAGGAATGCGGACACCAGTGGACGGAGAAGGTCACGAAGCAGCGTCCATGGTGAATGTCACGTCCTCTTCCTCCGGCTGGGGTCGATTAGGAAATCTCCCGACCTGAGGATGTCCCTCCCGATTATCACAGCGTAGCGCATCTGCGACCTGTCTGCCACCCCCACCCTGAGGTTGAACGTCTTCCCGGCCATTGTGACCGCGGCGCTCACCAGGGGACGCTCCACCATACGCCCAGCCGCCGACGCCTTCACCGCGACCTTGGAGCCCGTCGGTACCAGCTTCAGCCGCGCGGCGAGCAGTTCGTCGACCGTTGTCCTGTCGGCGCCCGTGTCGACCTTGGCCCTGACGCTCTCCTCCCCTCCGGGGCCTGCGACAACGACCCTCTGCACCAGCCTCACGACCCTCTTCCCCTGGCCGGCTTCCACTGCTACCCCTTCGCCTTCCCAACCGCGTACTCGATTATCTTGCCAGGCACGTCCACGTCCGTGGCCTTCATGAGCCCCTTGAAACCCGGGGACGCGTTCACCTCGATGAGGTAGGGCCCGTCGTCGGCCATTATCATGTCAACCCCGGCTATCTCCAGCCCCACGGCCTTCGCCGCCTTGACGGCCATCTCCCCCTCTGCTTCAGTGTTCTGGTAGGGGATCCCCTTGCCCCCGAGGTGGATGTTGCTCCTCCACTCTGTCGGGCCCGCCTTCCTGACCATGGCCCCTACAACCTGCTCTCCCACGACGAACATCCTGACGTCCTCCCCCGGGTTGGGGACGTAGCTCTGAATCAGTATCAGCTGCTTGAGCTCCACCAGGGTGTCGATGATGGGCCCCACGTCGCTCACCTTCTCGACCTTCATGACCCCCACCCCCTGGGTACCCGAGAGCAGCTTGAGGATCAGGGGCGGTGGCGTGCGCTCGATGACGTCGCCTGCCTTGATCTTCGAGGCGACGAGGAAGCTTTCGGGGATCCTCAGGCCCGCCGCCCGGAGCTTCTGCATGGTCGCGAATTTGTTCCTCGCGGTCGCGAGCCCGCCAGCCGAGAGGGTGGTAGGGACCCCCATCAGCGCCAGGTGGTTCAACAGAAGGATGCCGAAGTCGGTGAGGCTCCGTCCGATCCGGGGGATGACCACGTCTGTCTCCCTGAAGGAGTTCGAGCCATGGAAGGCGTCGAAGTAGACATCGTCCACCCTGAGCTGGACGTCCCCGGTCCTGTAGAACTCGGTCTCGTGTCCTCTGATGCGCCCTGCCTTGATGATCTTCCTGGTCGTCCAGTATTCCATGTTCCTGGAGAGGACGCCTATTCGCAAGCGAAGGTTCCGAGTGGGGCCGAGTGCTATTTGGACGTTGGGGACGCGAGGACAGGGGACGGCCTGCCCTTTATTACCTCGTCAGAATTCTGCGCAGGTCGATCGGTTCATGACCTCTGAGCCTGCTTTCTCGAAGGAGGAGACCTACGACGCCCCTGCGATTCTGGTGGACGACGCGATTGTGTTCCCGGAGATGGAGGTGAACATAGCGGTCCATGAGCCGAGGAGCGTGGCGGCCGCCGCACAGGCCCTCAGGGAGCACAACCTGGTCGTGCTGATTCCCGCTCCGAGCGCTGGGTCTGCGCCCGGGGCCATCGGGACGCTGGTGCTGCTGAGGAAGACTGCCCCCTCGGGGTCCAGTCCCCAGACCATTTGGAAGGGGCTCTGGAGGGTGAAGGTCGACAAGGTCATGGCCGAGGATCCTTATGTTCGCGTCCGCTTCTCAAGGGCAGAGGAGGCGCGCGACGTCCAGTCCGGGAGCGCCGCCCTGATGAAGTCTGTCTTCGAGCAGATCGACGAGTTCATGGAAGTCCTGCCCGGCATCCCGCAGGAGGTGGCCGACTTCATCAAGAACGTGGACACGCCGGGGAAGCTGTCCGACCTGTGCGCCTACTCTCCCTTCTTCACGCGGAGCGAGAGGCTTGACCTGCTGAGGACACTCGACCCTGACGAGAGGCTGAAGAAGGTGCACGGCCTCTTCGAGAAACAGCTGGGCTCGCTGAGGCTGATGTCCAAGACGCCGACCATACTGGAGTGCCCCACATGCATGGACCTGGCGGACAAGGCATTCGAAGCGGGTCCGACGATTGGGGCAAAGGTGGCGCGGGAGTTCCTTGAGCATGTGACCAAAGAGCACCCCGACGAGCTCCTGGGCATGATCGCAGAGAGGTACGGCCCGGCGTTCATGAGGCGCAGGGCCCTCAAGTAGAGCGCGTGAGGGTGTTACGGCCCGCCAAATCCCAGATTCCGCGTCGAAGGTCGACTATGCTGCTAGTTGCGCGCACTTGGGCACCAAGGCTCCGCCGTTCAAGCGGCACGGGCCAGTGGGGAAGATGAAACCGGAAGAAAATGGGGTTGGGGAGGGTTTGCGGCCTTTCGAGGCCGCTTAGCCGCCTCCGTGCATGTGTACCGGGAACTTCTCTTCGCGTAGCAGGGCCTTCTCCGACGGCCTGTGCCGGATCTCGTTCGCCTTCATGAGGAGCTCCGTGCTCTCCCTGGCGCACTTGATCATGTGCACCGCCTTGTCGTAGAGTTCCTGCTTGCTTGGCTTGANNACCTCCCACTCGTCCATCCTCGGCGTGATGTCCTTCTCGGTGATGCCCCTGTCCTCGGCGAACCGGGCGAGCTCGTTGGCTGCGGCTACGCACATGTCGTCTGTGACCGTTGTGGCCCTCACGTCGAGGACGCCCCTGAAGATGCCGGGGAATCCGAGGCTGTTGTTCACCTGGTTGGGAAAGTCGCTCCTGCCAGTCGCCACAATCTTGGCCCCCGCCTCTTCGGCCTCCCAAGGCCAGATCTCAGGGACAGGGTTCGCGCAGGCGAACAGGATAGGGTCGGTCGCCATAGTCTTGATCCATTCCTTCTTGATGACGTCCGGGCCCGGCTTCGCTGCGGCGACCACAGCGTCGACCCCCTTGAATGCGTCGGCCATGTCGCCCCTCCTCCCCTCGGCGTTGGTCACGCGGGAGAGCTCGTACTTCCAACGGTCGTCTGCCTCCTTGATGTCTTCCCTGCCTGGGTAGATCAGGCCCTTCGTGTCCACCATCATGATGTTGCCGGCCTTGATCCCCCACTTCTGGAGGACGTAGGCTGTTCGGGTGTTGGACGCGCCCGCTCCCACCAGGGTGATGAGGCTGTCCTTGGGGTCCTTCCCCACCAGCTTGAATGCGTTGATCAGGCCTGCGAGGATGACTGTCGCGGTCCCCTGCTGGTCGTCGTGCCAGACGGGGATCTTCAGGCGCTTCCTGGCCTCCTCGAGGATGTAGAAGCACTTCGGCTTCTCTATGTCCTCCAGGTTGATGCCCCCGAAGTTGGGCTGAATCAGCTCGAGGGTGCGGAGTATGTCCTCCGGGTCCCTTGTCTTGAGGCAGAGCGGGAAGCCGTCGACTCCGCCGAGGTACTTGAAGAGGATGCTCTTCCCCTCCATGACCGGGAGCCCCGCCTCGGGGCCTATGTTCCCGAGCCCGAGCACCCTCGTTCCGTCAGAGACGATGGCGACGAAGTTCCACCTGTTGGTGAGTTCGAATGACATGTCTGGGTTCGCCTGGATCTCCTTGCAGGCCGCGGCGACGCCGGGGGTGTACCATATGGCGAAGTCCTGGTAGCTGGTGATGGAGCACTTCGGCATGACCTGCAGCTTCCCACCGTAGAACTTGTGCAGTGGGGGAGAAAGGAGAGAGGGCTTCTTCGCCTTCTCAAGCAGTTCCTCTGCTGTAGGTCTGTGCTCCTGGAGTTTCTGTTTGGCCATGAAACCTTCGGACGGTCACCGACATCTTAAGTGGAACCGTACACTTGCGAGCAAGTGCGAGCAACGCCCGAGGCTACGCTGTTGGCTGCGCGTACAGCTGGGGGGTGAGCTGGGACAGCTTCTCCAGGCGCCTGTAGTTCTCGTCGACCCCCTTCCTGATGGCGTCCAGCTCCGCAGCATTCTGCGGCTGGAAGAGGTGGCCGTAGCGCCCCTGCAGCTTCAGGTAGTCGTCCACGGGCTTGGGGGCCGGCACCGGAAAGGTGATCTTGTAGACGCCGTTGTCCACCTCATAGAGGGGGAACAGCCGGGTCTCGACTGCGAGCCTCGCCATCCTTATGGTCTTCTCGGAGTCGAAGCGCCACCCTCTGGTGCAGGGGGCCATCACGTGAAGGAATGTGGGGCCGTCCTTGGAAAGTGCCTTCCTGACCTTGGTCATCAGGTCGCGCCAGTGAGAGATGGAGGCCGTCGCGGCGTATGGGACGCGGTGAGCGACGACTATTGACACCAGGTCCTTCTTCAGTTCCTGCTTGCCCGCCCGGGCAGGTCCGACCTGGGTGGTGGTTGTCCATGCGCCAAGGGGGGTCCCACCTGACCTCTGGATTCCGGTGTTCATGTACGCCTCGTTGTCGTAGCAAACGTAGAGGAACCTGTGCCCCCTCTCGAGGGCGCCGGAGAGCGCCTGGATGCCTATGTCGTAGGTCCCGCCGTCCCCCCCGAAGACAACGATTGGGTGCTCCTTCCCCTCGCCGCGCCTGGCCAGGGCCTTGAAGCCCGAGTCGATGCCCGACGCCACTGCGGCTGCGTTCTCGAAAGCCGAGTGGATCCAGGGCCTGTTCCAGGCCGAGTAGGGGTAGAGCGCTGTGGAAACCTCCAAGCAACCTGTCGCCTCGGCGACTATGGTGTCCTTGGGGGCGGCCAGCAGCACCTGCCTGACCACTATGGATGCGCCGCACCCTGGGCAGAGGCGGTGGCCCGGCGAGAGCGGCTCATCGGTCGGCAGCTCTTTGAGACCTTTGATGGGCTCGAACATCTAGNNCCTTCACCCCGTACATTACTGTGGACTCGGCGTAGGCGCTCCCTTCCTTCGCCATGCTGAAGATCTTCTTCCCGTCCTCCGTGGAGAGGTCCCTTCCCCCGATTCCGTAGACGACGCTCAGGGTGGGCTTCGTGAGCCGCGCGAGGTGCATGGCTGACTTGACGTCCTCGGAGAGGGGACCGGACGGCGCGCCGGGGCTGAGGCTCCTGTCCATGGCGATGACCGCCTTGGCGTGCGCCAGGTTCGAGACGAGCTGCTCCACCGGGAATGGCCTGTAGAGCTTGATGGCGAGCACCCCCACATTCTCGCCTGCGGCGTTCAGCAGCCTGGCTGCGGCCCGCATGGTCCCGGCTGCGCTCCCGTTGATGACCATGACCACGTCCGCCTTCTCGGTGTTGTAGGCGTCAACGGCGCCGTATCTCCTCCCGCTGAAGCTCTCGAATTCCATCTCCACCTCCTCGAAAACGTGGAGGGCGTTCTTCATGGCCTCGGCCTGCTGCATCCTGAACTCGTAGTATGTGTCCGGAGTGGCGATGGCCCCGAAGGTGAGCGGGGCGTCGGGGTCCAGCTTGAACTTCGGCTTGGGCCTCCCCAGGAACTTCCTGATGGGCTCGTCGTCGAGAAGGCGCACCCTCTCCTTGTCNNCGGGAGCATCACCCTGGGGTCCTCGGAGAGCCTGAAGAGCTGAATCGTCCTGTCGTATATCTCTTCGACGTTCTCGGCGTAGAACTGAATCCACCCCGAGTCCCTGGAGCCCATCATGTCGCCGTGGTCTGCGTTGAGGACGAGGGGCGCGCTGAGGGCCCTGTTGGCCACTGCCATCACTATCGGAAGCCGCATGCCTGCGACGTTGTAGAGCATCTCGTGCATGAGGGCGAGCCCCTGACTTGAGGATGCAGTGAAGACCCGGGCTCCCGTGGCCGCAGCGCCGAGGCAGGCTGACATCGCGCTGTGCTCCGACTCGACAGGGACGAACTCCCCCCTGAACTTGCCGTCGGCTACGTACTCTGCCAGCTTCTCGACTATGATCGTCTGGGGTGTGATCGGATAGGCGGCCACCACGTCGACGTCGCACTGGCGGACGGCTTCCGCGACCGCCTCGTCCCCCTGCAGCGCTGCGACGCGGACCGTCTGCGCCTGGGTCATGGCTCCCTCACCATCGTTATGGCCTTGGGCGGGCACTCGGTCTCGCAGATGCCGCACCCCTTGCAGTGGTCGTAGTCTATGGTGACCTTGCCGCCTTCGTGCCTTACGATTGCAGGCTCGGGGCAGTAGATCCAGCAGATGAGGCAGTTGGTGCACTTGGCCTCGTTGATGACCGGTTTCTTGACCCTCCAGCCGGAGACTATGTAGGACGACGAGGTTCCGCCCTTGACGACGGCGCCCTCTTCGAGCTGCTTCCAGCTCACGCGGCTTTCCCTCCCTGGTAGCCCAGCCTCAGGGCTTCTTGGTTCCCCTCGAGCACCTTCCCCTTGAAGCGGTCGCCGAGGACCTTCTCCAGGGACTCGGTCCCCACCATGCCCGTGGCCTT
>DAEE01000040.1 GCA_002495205.1 Thaumarchaeota archaeon UBA183
GACAACATCAACAAGAACATCGAGGCAGGGTACTACAGGTTGACGATGAAGTGACTTCGTTGACGAGGAGGGTCGCCGGCACAATCACCGTGCTGGAGGCGGCCTGGCTCCTCTTCGGGAGCTTCGCGGGTCCGCAGGTGTCTGGCACTACATGCCTCGGGAGTGGATGCCAGATCCCCCAGGTCTACCTTTGGGCGCTGTTCCCGCTGGGCGCAATAATTCTCGTTGCCGGGGCTCTGGGAGTCTGGGGGGTCTCCCTGGCCTACCTTGCAAGCGCCGCTCTCTCGGCAGTCGCATTCTTGGTGGCCGCGGACGCCGTCCTCGCGCTTTCTGGCCATTCCGCCTTTTCAGCGGTGTCCAACGAGGCGGCCGTGAGTGCCGTTCTGGCCATTGTTGCCATAATGGGGAACGTTCTCGGGATCAGGGCGAAAAGCACCCTGAGCGAGCAGGCGAACCCGCTGAACCTCCCGGTCTTCGGCTAGACGCGGAGGTTCTCGAACTTCTGTGCCCTTAGCATTGACTCGGCCTTGGCCTTTAGGATTTGGACCTGGAACCCCCAGTAACTCGGCCGCGAGAACTCCAGCTGCGGGATAGCTCTCTTCAGTATGCTGAGCGCGACTGGCTCTTCCCCCTTCTGATGGTGGACGTAGGCTGCGCAGAGTAGTATGATGCCCTGAAGGAGCCTCTTCTCCTCCCCCTGCCTCTGGCGCCAGAGTCCCTCGAGGACTTCGTGGCACTCCCAATACCTTTCCGCGTTGAAGAGTTGCCTCGCCTTTGAAAGGATTGCTCGTTCAGTCAAGTATCCAGGGGCCCTGTTGAGGTCGGTAACGAAATCCGTCTTCGCGACTGGGGCGACGGCAGCGAGGAAGGTCTCTAAATCGGAACTGGTGGGACAGAATATGTCAAGCTCGAGGGAGCCGTTGGATGTCCACTTCGGGTTCCTGGCCTCGGCTCCGACGGACTTCGCCAGTGTCTTTATCGACGAAAGGAACGTAACCCGCGGATACTCCGATGGCAGGAGCCTCACCAGCCAGCGCAACCTTTCAGGCTCTCGCTTGGATCGCTATAATCTTGAGGTGGGGAGTTGGCGTCGTGTGTGGTGACTGGATTGGCCGTCCGAACAGACTCAATCGGAAAATCGCGAGAATAGCTCGACGAGAGCCGTAGTCAGAACACCGCGCAACCAGATGCCTCCTGGTAAGCGATGAGTGATTGAAGGCTGTCCTCAGTCTTGACGGGATTCGGGCGACCTTCGAATGCACAGTGCAGCGTAAAGTGCCCCCAGGCCGATGAGCACCCCACCTAGCGCTGCCACCTCAAGGAGAACGGTGCCCGGCTGGAAGAGGGTGCTGATCTGACCAACGTTTGGGGGAGGTGATAGCCCCGCCCCGTAAAGGGCGTAGGATTCTCCAAACGCGAACGCGAGCAACACACCAGTTACCATGAAATAACCCATGTACCTCCTTACGTTGAATGAAAGGTTGAAGGATTCGAGCGCAAGCACGACAGTTACAAGGGCCGGGAGGACAAAGAACCCGAAATCCTGGTGGAACCTGGTAAACACGAGGTCGAGGTTGATTCCGGCACCCCGGTAGAAGCTTTCGTTGAAGTTGATGTAGAACCCTGTCACAGGGATGACGAGATAGATCGTTATCCAGGATACAACGATGGTGAGGAAGAGCGGGTCACGGATGAGGGGTCTTCCTTCCGCTGTCAATCCCCCCTTTGCGTAGGCCACGAAACCAACCAGCACGAACACCGCCCCGAGTCCTACCATTCCTGTGGTAAGGTCGTCCCCAGCAACGCCATTGACGCCGTTGACGAAGAAGGAAGGGATCTGGTAATTCCCCACCCCGGATATTATGTAAATCCAGAGGGCACCCAAGAGGGAAACCGTCATCCAGGCAAAGCCGAAGCTTGCGATGCGCTTGGAATTCCTTCCCCACTTCTCATAGTACCCGAAATAGACCGCGACCAGCGCAACGACCCCTGCCATTAGTGCGACGAGCATCAGGTGGGAATGACTCCCCACCACGTCCTCCGTGAAGGTAACCACCGACGTGCTGTTGCTGTATCCCAGAACCGGGTACATGGTCGAGTTGATGTACTGGTTGAAGACTGCGGGACTGGGGCCGAACCACGTTATCCATCCTCCTATGTGCCCCATCATTGCTGCGACAAGGGCGCCGAACACCCCCGTGAACACAGTGTAGTAGGGCATACCTGCCGCCCTGTACCCCGTCCCTGACACACGCGGGTAGACCGCCATTGCCAGAATCAGCGCTACGGCCATCTCGTCCCCGATTAGGAAGGCGAAGATTTGCGTCCAGAGGGGGATTCCGAACAGGAAGGTATCGTATACGTCGAGAATGCCAGCCACGGCCGCGATCGGAACTGCAAAGAAGCCACCGACGAAGACAGATTCGCGGACGAGCCTCCCGGCAATACCACTCATCTGGTCCAGGTGGAATCGTGTGCTCGCGAGCACCGCAAGCATGGTTATCCAGGGAATGAAGATGGCCCCGTGCCAGTACAGTACAAGCCTCCAGTAGATATCAGGGGTCCACTGGTTGACGTAGGAAGAGTCCAAGAAGGGAGTGACGTAGTTGACCAGGGGGGCGAGGGCGAAGCTTCCGATGGCCCACGCAATGCTCCACCAGAGTATCAGCTTCGTGCTATGCAGCCTCTGGAACAACCCTTCCTTCGCCCTGGCTCCGGAGGATTCATTTCCCGTCTGGTGGTCAGCCATCCCTAACGTGTTAGCGACTTTCGACGCATTATAAGAGGGGGGCACATTTCTCATAAATGAGAAACAACTTGCCATACAGGGCCGGGGCTGCAACCAACGGAACTGACGCTTTCGAATGGGTCGCGGTTCTGAAACTGATTTCGAGACGCGGGTTCGATGCTTGCGACCCGAAAGGGCTAAGGCTCTCTCTTCTTTCTCACGGGTCGGGTAATGACCGAAACACTACGTCTGACAAAAAATGAAGACGATTTTGAGTCGGGAACCCATAACGCACGCCTGTCAAGAATACGAGAACTCGCACCGGAATAGGAGTAGGGTCTCATCAGAAACGGGAATGATTTATAACCTCTGAGACGCGCGCGGCCTTTGGGCGACGACCGATGGTGGAACTTGACCTCACATGCAACCTTGAAGGTTTCAGGAGGTTTCTCATCAATAGCACATGCAGGAGCTTCATCCCCGAATCGTACCTCCGCGACCCCGAGGTCTTCCCTGAGAAGCAGGGGGACCAGGGCTCCATCTACGTGGAGGCGGTGGACAAGGTGGACCTGAAGAAGATCAGAGACATCACCTTCATCAACGCAAGGGACGTGCTCGGGATAATCTACACCTCGAAGAGCGGAAACACCAAGCTGAAGTGGCGCGAACTGAGAGGGAGGGTCGGCAGGATGTCAGGGACAGCCTCGGCCAACTCCCTGGTGAACCTCTCCATGGCGCGCATCCTCTCCCCCGAGGACGTGGAGGCGATAATGGCCGACCAGGGGCCCCAGGAAGAGCAGCCTGCCGAGGGGCAGCCACCAGATGAGCAGGCGCCTCCACAACCCGACGTCTCCCAAGACTGAGTCCGTTTTCTGACCGAAAACGAGGTGCAAACCCTATTCGACTAGTTTATACCCGCGGGATTAGCCCTCGGACACAATGAGCAGGGTCAAGGTCAACAGGATAAGCGGAGTCACGGACCCGCTCACAGGTTTGCCTGCGAAGCAGATTGAGCTTGTGGAGGTCCGGGACAGCAGGAGGCCCGACGTGTTCCCCAGCAGCGACGAGGCGAGGGTGGTCCAGGGGATGGTGTCCCAGCTTCAGTCCATGGGGCTTATGCCCCAGATCCGCGAGTTCGGGTATTCCAAGGTCGTAATGACCCTGACCGAGTCGGAGTACGACATGCTCGGGATTAGGTTGGACGTGAACGAGATCTACGAGCTCGATATCCGGAACGGGTCCCTGACGCTGAAGAAGGTTACAGAAGGCACCTAGGTTCAGCCCCGGGTTACATTGAGAAAGCTGGTGCGGCCTCCGGGATTCGGACCCGGGCGAGTGGCTTGGGAAGCCACTATCCTAACCACTGGATCAAGGCCGCGCCACCAGCCCCGTCGCACGAAATTCTATAAACAAAGCCATTTTCCGGTCTCATGGGCTTGAGCGAGCAACTCCTGTCGAAGCTGGCGCCCCGCCTGAAGCGCCTCGACGAAGGGGCATACAGAAGGGCGTACCTCTCGGGGAGCTCGATGAGGGAGACCGGCACTCACCAGCTTGTGGCAGACCTGCTCGGTTCTCTGGGGATAGGCTACAGGGAGAACGTGAAGGTGTCCGGCGGGACCAAGCTGACAGCCGATTTCCAGGTGAACGGGGTGTTGGTGTTCGTCGACAGAGAACTCACCGAGGCTGAACGAAGGGCGCTCTTGGCCTCGAAGAAGAAGTGCGTGCAGATCGTGCGCGAGTCGCTGAGGACTGACAGCTCCGACCATGGGATCAGGGTGATCGGATTGGAGGGGTCAGGGGACAGGCAGACCATATTCCTTGACGACCCGTCGTTCAACTTCGACTACGCCCACATACTCCCCAAGACAGAGAAGTGCTCGGTCATGCACGGGCACACATCCAGCGTCCTGGTGGAGGTGGTGGGGAGGCCCATCGAAGGGATGGTCGTCGACTTCGGTGTTGCCAAGCCAATAGTGAGGGACGCGTTGAAGAGCCTGGACCACAAGTTGTTCGTCAACGAGAAGTACGTGACAGCCATGGACGAAAAGAGCGTGACCCTGAAGTTCGAGACCGTGCACGGGGAGTTCGCCATCAAGGCCCCGAGGAGCACCACGGTCATGATGAAGGGGGAGGCGACCGTCGAGAACCTGGCTCGGGAGGTGCTCTCGAGGATTGCCCCCAGGATGCCGAAGAACGTGACAGCAGTGGGCGTCTACGTCTACGAGGGGCTCAACAAGGGGAGCCACATCCTGGCGAAGCTCCACCAAGAAGGTGCGAGGGACCGACGAAGGAAGCCATAGTGCTCCTCTCCGGCGGCATAGACAGCGCCACAGCGCTCTATCTGACTAGAAAGACCAAGGGAGTTCGGGCTCTGACCTTCGAGTACGGGGGGATCGCCAAGAGCGAGCTCGCGGCGGCCAAGGCCGTAGCGTCCCGGGCAGTGGTCATCGAGCACAGGATCGTGAGGCTCCCCGACCTCAGAGAGGCAGCAGACATACCGGGGTTCAGGCCCCCGGGATTGCCCCCTACTTACATCCCGCTAAGAAACAGCATATTCTACGCCTTCGCGGCTTCCTACGCCGAAGAAGTAGGAGCTGCGTCCATTGTCGGGGGGCATAACAGGGACGACACAGCCGTTTTCGCAGACGTCAGCCCAGAGTTTTTCGGCTCTCTTCAGAAGGCATTCCTGACCGGGTCGCGAATACTCCGCAGGAACCGGCTGAAGATTGTACGGCCGTTAGAGGGCCTGAGGAAGCCCGAGGTAATCCGGCTGGGGGCTTCATTGGGGGTACCACTGGAGATGACATGGAGCTGCCACCTGGACAGAGTAGATCACTGCTGGATGTGCGACGGCTGCCTCTCCCGGCTGAGATGTTTCAAGGAGGCAGGCGTCAGGGACCCCCTGTCGCACGAGATGGAGAAAATTACTTAAGGGAAGGAAAACTGGTTCGTTACTCCTTGGGACGCTCGCGTAGTGAGACAGAGGACGCACTGGACATCATAGATGCGACTGCGGACGTCCAAGCTGAGACCTCCAGGATGCCAGTGGACGCTGGCATTGCGAAGCTCAAGGTGCTCAGCAGGGCAGGGAGCATCGCCATGCCCGTGGAGCTCTCCGTCCAGACCTCCACCGGGATGCACAGGGGGGTCCACATGAGCAGGCTGGTCAAGGCGGCCAACGGCCGTCGGGCCGGGAGCATGGAGCAGTGGCTGAGGTGGATATGTGGCGAGGTCAACCGCTCCCAACCGGGGTCAAGTGTGACTGCCAGCTTCGAGCTCCCCTACGACGACCAGTTCGCGAAGATCACGATGAGGGCCACGCAACGGGGAGCGGTCGCCTACCAGTACGTCGTGGAGGGGATGACGGCTTGCCCCTGCTCGAAGAAGATGATTGGTATCGGCCACATGCAGAGGGCCCAGCTGACCGTTGTGCTGAAGAGCGAGAAGGCACTCGACTCGATGAACGTTGTCGGCAGAATCGCCGAGTGCTTCTCCGCCTCGCCAAAGGAGCACATGAAGAGGCTCGAGGAGGCGAAGAAGATCCTGGAGGCTCAGGCGAACCCCAGGTTCGCAGAAGACCTCGTGAGGGAGTGCGTGAGCAGGTTCCCCAACGCCCTCTTCGTGAGCAGCAGGTGCTTCGAGTCGATACACGCCCATGACGCCATTGCCACATGGTCCGCCAGGCCGGGCTGGATGCCTGTCCTGTAGGCGCCGCGTCCTGTCAGACTTAAATCGAGAACGCCTCACCGGCCGAGACGCTTGACCGACCTCCTCATAGGGACGTCGGGCTGGTCCTACAACGAGTGGGCGGGGGTCTTCTACCCCACGTCGAGCACGAACAAGCTGTCCTTCTATTCGAAGTTGTACAAGACCGCCGAGGTCGACTCCTCCTTCTACGCTTTCCCTTCCAAGGGGCTGGTGCTGGGGTGGGCGAGGTACACCCCCGACGATTTTGTGTTCTCGGTGAAGCTCCCTCAGCTTCTGACCCACGAGAAGAAGCTTGAGCTTTCGAAGGGTGTCGAGGCGGACCTCATACGGTTCCTGGGCCTCCTCAGGCCGCTGATCGCCGCGGGAAAGCTCGGGCCGGTCCTGGTGCAGCTCCCCCCAAGCTTCTCTTACCAGTCGGACTTCGAGAGGCTCAAGGCGTTCCTCGGGAAGGCGCCGGAAGACATCAGGTTCGCGGTCGAGTTCCGCCACCCCTCGTGGTTGCGAGAAGACGTCTGGTCTTTCCTCAAGGGGAGGAACGTGGCCAACGTGATAGTTGATGAGCCGCTGCTCCCTCCGGATACGGTGACTACCGCCGATTTCGCGTTCATCCGGTGGCACGGCCGCGGGTCGAGGCCATGGTACAACTACAGGTATAGCGACAGAGAACTCGACGGGTGGGTGCCCAGGGTGAAGGAGGTCACGGCCAGGGTCAAGAAGACTTTCGGCTACTTCAACAACCACTTCAAGGGGTTCGCTGTTGAGAACTCCCTGAAGATGATGGAGAAGCTGGGAGTCTCAAGCGTCCAGCAGAACGAAGCGGCGGCGAGGGCTACGAGGTTCATAGACAGCGGGGGTAAGGACGAAGGAGAGGGGAGCATCCTGGAATTCGTAGACAGGGGGCGGGGCTGAACGAGAGTCAAGATGCTCCTCGACGGGGAAACCCCAAAGGTCCCTCCGGAGGAACTAAGGAGGCATATCGAGGACGCCGGGATGCAGGTGAGCGAGGTCAAGGCCGACTTCGGGGTGGTCGTAGGAGGCGATGGGAGGTTCAGCCGGTACGGAAGAACGGAGGACATGCCGCTTCTTTTCGTCGGCATGAGGGCCAAGGGAGCGGCAGGCTCAAAGGCCCAGCTCGCCCGAATCGAATACGACCACCTCCCGCGGGCGCTGAAGAGGATAGGGAGCGGAGACTACACCGTGGATGAGTATGCGCGCCTTGCGGTCCTCCTGAACGGCAAGCGCATAGGCGAGGTGTTCACTGATGTGTACCTGCAGAGGGGCGGGGACAGCACCTGCATCCGCTACAGGGTGAAGGTTGGCTGGCCAGGCAATGCGATCGAGGAAGCGGCCATAGGAGATGGAGTCGTCATCTCGACCAGCGCGGGCTCGACTGGCTACTACTCCTACCCAGACAGGATAAGGGGGGATTACATCGACCCGGGAGGGTTCGCCAGCATCGAGAAGGACGAGGTCGGTATCTGCCACATAACCCCGACCTATACGGAGAGGGCTGGGACCGACGTGCATCCGCTGCGATACACCGTCCCCTGGGGGTCGAGGGTTTCGCTCTCGCTGTTCAGGAAGGCGGACGCCCGAATCTACGGCACAACGGACAAGCGCGCCGGCGTCAGAGTCACATTAGGAGACGAGGTCGTCGTGCGCCCAGGTAGGAAGAAGACCAAGATCATATCGCTCTAGGGGCTTGGCAGCTAGTCCGGCTTCGGCTCAATCCCGGTAGTGATGTACTCTACGCTCTCGCCGATGTATGAGGCGTGGTCGGCGATGCGCTCGAGGTAGCGGAGGATTAGCGTCGCGGAGAGCGAACATTTGATGTCTCCACCCTTCTTCTCTATGGTCTGTCGGAGGTTCTTTCTGTAGCTCTCGTCAACGACGTCGTCCATCTTAGGGATGTTGCGCGCCATCTCAAGGTCACGCCTGGCGAAGGCCTCAACGCTCATTCGGATCATCTCCTGCGTCTTCTTGGCCGTGTCTACGACGAACTTCTTGTCGCACTTGCCCAGGTCGCCGAACATTTCGAGGACGCTGGTGATGTCGAGAGCGTACCTCCCATAGCGGAAGAACCCATAGGATATCTCCATGCACGCCTTCAGGAACCTAAGGTCGCTGGCCACCGGCTGGTACCGGGCAATCATCTCCATGGCCAAATCGCTCACCTGGCGGTGCAGGGAGCGCAGCCTGTTGGACATCTGCCGCACTTCAGTTCCTTTTGAGCCCTTGCTGTAGGCGTCGATCGAAGCTGCGACCGCCTGCTGAGAAAGGGTGGCCATGTCAAGGAGCATGCTGTTCAGCTGGTCAAGACCCATGTCCATTAATCGAGGCATAGTCTCTACCCGAACTTCCCCGTGATGTACCGCTCTGTGAGCTCTTCCCTGGGGTTCTCGAAAAGTTTCGCAGTCTCGTCGAACTCGATCAGCTTGCCGAGGTAGAAGAAGGCCGTGTAGTCCGCCACGCGCGAAGCCTGCTGCAGGTTGTGAGTGACCAGGATGATGGTATAATCCTTCTTCAAGATGGAAATCGTCTCCTCGATCTTGGCCGTTGCCGTGGGATCGAGTGCCGAGCAGGGCTCGTCCATCAGTAGCACTTCGGGCTCTACGGCCAGCGCCCTGGCAATGCAGAGTCTCTGTTGCTGACCCCCAGAAAGGCTCGCTCCTGAATCCTTCAGTTTATCCCTGACTTCGTCCCAAAGGTAAGCCCCGCGGAGGCTGTGTTCTACGGCGTGGTCGAGTATCTTCCTGTCTTTTACGCCGTTGAGTTTTAGGCCCGCCACGGCGTTGTCGTAGATAGACATCGTAGGGAATGGGTTGGGTTTTTGGAACACCATACCAATCTTCCGGCGTATTGCGACTGGATCCACGTTCCTTCCATAGATGTTCTCTCCATCAAGCAGTGCCTCCCCTTCGACCCTTGCCCCCGGGGTCAGCTCGTGGAGCCTGTTTAGACACCTGATGTATGTCGTTTTACCGCAACCCGACGGTCCCATCACAGCGGTAATCCTATTCTGAGGAATCTTGAGGTCGATGCCTTTGAGGACTTCAAAGCGGCCGAAGCTGGCCTTCAGGCCCCTCGTCTCGACCTTGACGGCAGACCAAGTACGGTCGCTCGCGGTCACCGCCGCCTTGTCCCATCTCTTCTCGTGTTCTTCTTGTATCTCCATGACAATGCACTGCCTAGATTTCGGCTCGGGCCCCCATGGACTTGCGGCCGATATAGCCCTTGAGTCCTAGATTAAGTGCCAACATGAACGCGACCAGTATTAGCGCGGCTCCCCATGCAAGAGTATGCCATTGCGGATAGTCGGAGATGCTGTAGTAGTAGATGAGGTAGGGAATGGATCCGAACGGTGTCAAGAGTGTCTTAGGAATGTATTCGCTGTAGAAAGCCGTGAAGATGAGAGGGGCGGTCTCGCCGGCTGCCCGGGCCAGGGATAGGAGAACGCCAGTAACAAGCCCTCTCCGGCCAGTTCCAATCACCACTCTTATGATGGTCTTCCACCGAGGTATCCCAAGAGCCATCGATGCCTCCCTGAGAGAAACTGGCACGATTTTGAGGGACTCCTCGGTGGTTCGCGCGACAATGGGAATCATGATTATGGACAGAGCGAGCGCTCCGGCCAGACCGGAGAATGTCCTTGTGGGAAGGACGAGTATGATATAGACGAAGAAGCCCAGCGTTATTGTGGGGAACTCTGCAAGCACATCGTTCGTGAAGCTCGAAACAAAGGAAAGCCGGGATTCGGGCCACTCGGAGAAGTAGATTCCTGCGCCC
>DAEE01000044.1:0-2512 GCA_002495205.1 Thaumarchaeota archaeon UBA183
CAGGTTCTCCATGGTGTAGTAGATCCCGTTGTGAAGGTCCCCCACCGGGCTGGCCTCCGAGCCGCGGAACTCGACCTCCCCTGTCGGGACGCTCGCGGTGGCGCTCTTGTCTTTGAGCCTCCTGACGTCGAAGTTCCTCCCGCCTTTGGAATCCCGTCGTGGGACCAAGAACAGCCCCAGCCCCTTGGCGCCTCCGGGTGCGCCCCTGGGCCTCGCAGTCACGAGCGCGTAGTCGGCCAGCCCGGCGTCGCTGGCGAAGTACTTCGTGTCTCCGTTGATCCGCCAGGTTCCGCCCTGCTGGTAGGACTCGACCAGGTTGGCCCCCAGGTCGCTCCCCCCCTGCAGCTCGGTGAACCAGGTGGCGCCGTACACGACGTCGCGCATCTCGCCGATCATGCCAGGGACGAGCTCCTTCTGCTCCTTGTCGCCATACTTGTAGAGGGCGTAGGCCGTTTGGTTGGTGACTGTCAGGACGCAGGCGATCCCCGGATCTGAAATCAGGTACAGCGCGGCGTAGTGATCGAACCACGTCCCCCCTCTGTAGGGGGGCCTGTTGACCCCGAACTCCTTGAAGAGCCGCTCGAGGGCCTGGCGCTCCGCTGGGTCAATCCAGACGCCGTCCACCCTGTCGCCGTTGATCCCCCAGGTGACCAGCCTGGGCCTCGCGACCTTGTCGACGTAGTCGGCCACCTCGTAGAGCTCCCTGCCTGCGAAAGCCCCCAGAGAGTTCAGCTTCGGCGTGCACCCGAAGTATCTCAGGATGAGCTGGAAGGGCTTGTCGACCTCGAAGTGGTTCTTCCCGTAGGAGTTGGAAAGGTGGCCATAGACGTCGTCGGCACTCAATATTCCGCCGTCCCCCGAACCGGATGCCCTTGGTATATACACGCTGGCGTCAAGATCAGGGGCCGCTCGGCCCTCGCGCTGCGACGACGACGTAGACTGCCAGCATCAGCGCCAGCAGAAGCCCGCCCACTGCAGTGATGGAAAAGAAGGCGTCTGCCATGGCGCCAGTTGTCGTCACGGCGTCGATGGCTAGCGCCTGGCCGATGGCCTTGGGGTAGACGAGGGGCTGCAGGGAGAAAACGATCACGCTGAGCACCATGAGGAAGACTGCCTTGTTTGTGACGATTTTGGTGGTCCGAGGCCACAGGTAGAGGAGCCCCGCCGCCAGGGTCAGCAGGACCGGGAAGGCCATCCAGGGAGTGAGCAAACCAGGGGACATCAGCCAGTAGGAGAGCACGGAGAGAAGCACCCCGATCAGCGCCAGTGGGAGAACCAGGCCGCGCAGGGCTGACAGGTCGAAGAGGACGGGGGCGAGCCCCACGGCAATCAGAAGCGTACCGACGACGAAGACCGCGCTCCCCGCGGTCGTCCAGGAGAGGATGGAAAAGGAACCGGAAGCTAGGTCCACTCCTTGGCCTCCGACAAGGGCGGACAGGAGGACGAGAACCACCAGGCCCAGGACGATGGTCGTAACGGCGTACGACTTGAAGAGCTTGGCCTCGTCGAGCCACCCTCTCTTAGTGATGAACTCCGCGAACGCGATGGAAGCCCCCCTCGCCACCCAAATGATGAGGAAGACGATCAGCAGCGGGGTGAAGATGGCTGACACGGGCACCAGAAGCCCCGGGTAGGCGAAGTCTCCCGTCACAACCCAGAATGCACCAAAGGTCCCGGTGACCTCCCAGATGGGGACGATGTAGTCGAGGACCTTGCTCCTCGATGGCCAGGCTATGAGAAGACCCACAGCCCCCATGATTTCGGTGATGAGGAGGGCCGCGAAGACCGAGAAAGCCGCGTAGTTCACTTCGAAGACGCCGTTCATGCGGACGCCCCCTTTGAGCCTTGGAACACCCTCGAGTAGAAGTAGAAAGTGGNNGTAGAACAGGACCACGACAATCCCGGGAATCAGGAGGGCGTCAGAGGTGTTCGCAGCCTGTGCGACTGCCATGACGTTGTAGACGATCCAGGGCTGCCTTCCGACCTCGTCGGTGGCCCATCCCAACTCGTAGACGAGCATGGCGAGTACGGCTGCGGGGATCCAGGCGTAGAGCAGGCGCCTGGACTCGTAGGGCTTACGCCTCCGGACGAGGGAGACGAAGTAGACGAACAGAAACACCCCGAGCGCAATCCCCCCGACGGTCATCACGTTGAAGGTGAGGTTGACGAATAGCGGGGGCCAGGTGCTGGCAGGGAACTGGCTCAGGCCGGGAAGAATTGTGCGCCCGGTCTCGAACTGAGCCAAGAGCGACTGCATTCCTGGGACCGTAATGCCGCCCACGTAGTTCCCGCCCACTATACTCCCGAAGAAGCGGTCGGGGAGGTTCGTTCCTGGGACGGGGTTGCCGTCCAGGGCGGCATACTTCAGAGGCTGGTTCACGAGCAGGTTCCCCATCTCTTCCGAACCCGACAACCCGGCGAGGATGATCGTGATGATGGCGATGGCCCCGAGGATCTTCAGAGCCCTGCTGTACATGGCCTTCTCGCCGGCGTCCCTCGACCTTACGAACCA
>DAEE01000044.1:2582-3162 GCA_002495205.1 Thaumarchaeota archaeon UBA183
GGCTGCAGTGTCGAAGCCGTTGGGAGTGTTCATCCAGGCGTTCACCATGGTGATGAACACTGCCGAGGCCATTGTGCCGATTACGACGAAAAGCGAGACCACCCAGTGCGAGTACCTTCCCCTGAAGGAGTTCCAGTAGTACACGTAGAGGACCAGGGCAAGGACCTCCAGGAAGAAGGCGGAGACTTCGGCATACAGCAGAACAATCGCCCCCGTGGACGCTACGAGCGTCATGAAGGAGGGGAAGAGGCCCACAAGCTCGACGGCCATCACGATCCCGCTGGCTGTGCCGACCCCGAAGGAAATCACGAACACCTTGGAGAGCCTCCGGGCCAGCGCCTCGTAGACGGGGTCGTGCCGCCGGATGGACAGGTACTCGGAAATCGAAATCAGGAACACCAGGGCAATGCTGGTCGAGACCAGCAGGATGTGCGACCCGATGGTGAACGCGAAAAGGAAGCGAACGAAGGTTAGCATGCTCGCTGGGTCTACTGCCATCCGAACCAGTCGGGGTGGCCTCCTTCCAGCGGGATAAAAGACGGAAAGACGATTTCCTTGTGTGAGAATCGACTACGTTTCA
>DAEE01000054.1 GCA_002495205.1 Thaumarchaeota archaeon UBA183
GTCCCTCTCTCTGAGTTTGGTGGATGTGGAGTCGAGTTTGGCGACTTGGACTTGGATCTGTCGGACTGCGAGGTCGAGCCTTGGCTTCAGAGGACCGGGGTTCCTAACGGAGTCCCGGACCCTTCCGCCCAGACTCTGGCTGTTTTGCTTTTCCCATTTACCTGCGAACGCAGACATGGATAGCTTCGAATATCACGCGGTCTCAAATTCTCTAAGTGGAGGGTAGTATAATTTACTTCACAACCGCATTAAGATTTGTTCTTTTTTGACCACGGATTTCAGTCGGAGCTACGATTTTATCTCATGGCACGGAGCAGCGCCGTGCTTGGCCCGGCTCGCAGTCATCTCCGACGTGCACGCGAACCTCGAGGCCCTCGACGCGGTGCTCGGGGAAGTGAAGGGGCTCGAAGCCATCTGCCTCGGAGACCTGGTGGACTACGGAGCGAACCCCAACGAGGTGGTCCAGCGCGTGCGCGGTCAGGGAATCAGGACGGTCATGGGGAACCACGACTGGGCCGCGGTGACCGGGGACACCAGCCTGTTCAACGCCAAGGCGGCCATGTCCTCCATATGGACGCGCAGGCACCTGTCTGGGGAGAGCCTGGAGTTCCTCCGCTCGCTGGCCCCTGAGCTCCGCTCCCCCTTCGACGGGGCGGAGGCGTACTTCACCCACGGGAGCCCGGACGACAGGCTCTGGGAGTACGTGGGCCCTGAAACTCACGCGGACCTTTTCGGCCACTACCTCGCCAAGCTCGGGGTGAGGGTCATAGGCCTGGGCCACACCCACGTCCCATACGTCTGGGAGGAGGGAGGAAGGACGGTCTTCAACCCGGGCTCAGTAGGTCAGCCCAGGGACGGCGACCCAAGGTCCTCCTTCGCGCTGGTGGATGTCGAAGGCAACCGGGCGAAGGTGGAGATCCGGAGGGTGAGCTACGACGTGGAGAAGGCTGCTTCGAAGATCAGGGAGGCGGGGCTCCCGGAATCGCACGCGAGCAGGCTGTTTTCGGGAACTTGAAATAACCCTTCAGGGGAAGGATGTGTGGCTTGAGTGGTCGCAAAATTAGCCCGCCGAACTAGAAGGACCGAGCCGCTCAGCCAAGACTACGACTGGAAGAAGATTGAGAATAGGGTCAGGGAGTTCTATGCCGACCCGGCTGTTAGGGCGAGGATAGCGAAGAAGGTCTCCAGGAGCAGGCCCGTGGGCTACGTCGAAGGCCCCCCGACGCTGAACAACCAGCCCCACGTCGGCCACGTGAGGGGGCGGATGATGAAGGACCTCTGGTACAGGTTCAGGACCTTCGAGGGGGAGAACCTCGTGTTCCGCGGAGGCTGGGACACCCAGGGGCTCCCCGTGGAGCTGCAGGCGGAGAAGGAGATGGGGCTCTCCGGGAACAAGTGGGAGGACCTNNGAGAAGGTGGGGGTCGACAAGCTTGTTGCGGAGTGCAAGCGGCTGATATCGAAGTACAAGCAGGACTGGGAGGAGGCGGACAGGCTCATGGGGCTTCTGATCGACCATGAGAGGGCCTACATGACCTACAGGGACCAGTACATCGAGCGGGAGTGGAAGTACCTGGAGACTGCGTGGAAGAGGGGGCTGCTGGGGGAGGGGTACAAGGTGGTCCCCTACTGCCCGAAGTGCCAGACCGCGCTGAGCGCCGGGGAGGTCTCCCTTGGAGGCTACGAGCAGCTGCAGGACCCCAGCCTGTACTACAAGGCGAGGCTGGAGGACGGCGCTTTCCTCGTCGTCTGGACCACCATGCCTTTCACAGTGGTCACTGACGAGCTCGTGGGCGTCAAGCCCGACGCCGAGTACGAGTACGTCCGGGTCGGGGGGGAGGTCTGGGTGGTCTGCACGACCAGGAAGGAGCCCCTCGCCAGGGAGCTCGGGGTCGAGTTCGGAGAGACGGAGAGGAAGGTCAGAGGGGAGGAGCTGGAGGGGCTGGCCTACGAGCACCCCCTCGCCGACCAGATCCCAGGCCAGTCGACCCCCGAGATGAGGGAGAAGGCTCACAGGGTGGTCGCAGAGGACTTCGTCGACGTCACGACTGGCACAGGGCTGGTCCACATGTCCCCGGCCAATGGCGAGGAGGACTTCGCTGTGGCCCAGAGGAGGGGCCTCCCGGTGTTCGCGCCCTTCGACGACAGGGTGTGCTTCACTGCTGAGGCAGGCAGGTTCGCGGGGCTTTTCGCCCGCGACTCGGACGAGAAGGTGGTGGAGGCGCTCAGGGAGAAGGGGAGCCTGGTCAGCTCAGGGAAGATAGTACACGAGTACCCCGTCTGCTGGAGGTCGGACGACAGGCTGGTGTGGCTCGCCAGGCGGGAGTACTTCTACTGGGTCGACAAGATCCGGAAGGACGTTGTCAGGGCCGCAGAGAAGGTCGAATACTACTTCGACGGCCCCCGGAACAGGTTCCTCGCGGGGCTGTCCGAGTCCCCGGCCTGGTGCGTTACCAGGGAGAGGGTGTGGGGCACTCCGCTCCCCGTGTGGGTCTGCGAGACCTGCAGGGAGAGGGTGGGGGCGTTCTCCCGGAAGAGCATAGTGAGCCAGGCTGTGGAGCTCCCCGACGGGCCGGACTTCGAGCTGCACAGGCCGTGGATGGACAGGGTGGTGCTGCGCTGCCCGAAGTGCGGCGGCAGGGCGCGCAGGGAGCCGTTCGTGCTCGACACCTGGCACAACAGCGGCGCGTCCCCCTACGCTGCGTTCACGGACAGGGAGGTGAAGGCGCTGGTACCTGTGGACTTCCTCACCGAGGCCATAGACCAGACCAGGGGGTGGGCGTACACTCTCCTGCTCCTCAACGTCATCAGGACGGGGAGGCCCCAGGCCCCCTACGGCAAGTTCCTCTTCCAGGGGCACGTCCTCGACGAGAAGGGGCAGAAGATGAGCAAGAGGCTGGGAAACGTGGTCCAGGGGCTCGACCTCCTGCGGAACAACTCGGCGGACGTGTCGAGGTTCTACATGATATCGAAGGCGTCGCCGGAGGACTCTGTCAACTTCGACCTGAAGGAGATGTCCGGGCGGCCCTACCAGGTCCTCAACACGCTCTACCACCTGCACCTCTACCTGCAGCAGAACGGCGACCTGGACGGCTACGACCCTGCTCGCCACACGGCCTCCTGGGCGGCAAAGAGGGGGCTGCTGAAGGCTGTGGACAGGTGGCTGCTGGCGAAGCTGGAGGAGGCCGAGGGGGGTGCCTTTGGCGCCTATTCGGAGGCGAGGTTCAACGAAGGGTCCAAGGCTGTGGAGGAGCTGGTCATAGCGCACATCAGCCAGACCTACGTCCGGCTGGTGAGGAGCGAGCTCTGGAGGGAGGAGGAGAAGGAGAGGGGGAGGAGGCTCGCCATCTACGCGGTCCTCGGTACCTCCCTGAGGAAGGCGGACGAGATGCTCCATCCGATCTCCCCCTTCGCAACGGAGTACCTGTTCCAGGAGGTGTTCGCTCCGGAGAAGTGGCGGGCGCCACTCCTCGCCGTGGGGAGGAGCAGGGAGCGTGTCAGGGGGTCCCGGTCCGCGGAGGTGAGCGTGGACTTCGCCCTGAAGGTCGAGGAGGCGTGCAACTCCGCGAGGATGCGCGCCAAGCTGAAGAGGCGCTGGCCCCTCCGCTCCGTCGAGGTGCTGGTCTCTCCGTCCGTGGCCCGGGTAGCGAAGAGGGCCAGGCGGACCGTCTCCCTCCTCTGCAACGTGAAGGAGGTGGAGGTCTCCACGTCGGCATCGAGGTTCCCCGCCAGCTTCGTGCTGAAGGCGAACACCTCGAGGGTGGGCGCGCTCTTCAAGGAGAGGACGAGAGACGTGCTCAAGGAGCTCAGGCAGCTGGAGGGGGGCGAGGCGATCCGGGCGTACAACCGGGGGCGGTCGGTCCGCTTCGGGCAGTTCGACGTCCCGCTCTCCGTGTTCGACCTGGCAACCACGGCCCATGGGGGCTACGAGGTCGCAGAGAAGGGAGGGGTGTTCGTGGCCATCAGGAAGGAGAGGGACGACAGGCTCGTCGCAGAAGGATTGGTCAGGGACGTGGCCCGGAGGCTGCAGGCGCTNNCTTGCGCCGAAGAAGGAGGAGATCGCGTTCCTGGTGCGGGCGAAGAAGGTCGAGCTCACGAAGGCGCAGCAATCGGGGAGCGGATGGAAGGAGTCGGACCTTGACGGCCGCCAGGTCTTTCTTAGAGTCGGCTAGGCGAGCCCCTGGGGCACGCCGCGTGCGCCCTAGGGCGTGGGCTGGGCTGACGCGGCCTCCTTCTTGATCCAGGCGTACCTCACGCTCAGCCAGTACCGAACGAGGAACGCCACGGCTATGCCCGCGAGGTTCGAGACCGCGTAGTTCACCCCCAGGTAGTCGGTGCCGGCGTAGAGGATCGCAAGGTTCACCACGAGGCCGACGAGCATCAGTCCGTTGAACTTCCCCAGCCGGGCGAGGACGTGGCCGTGCCTCCTGTCCCTGAAGGTCCAGAGGTCGTTGAGGACGAAGTTCGAGATGATGGACAGCTCTATCGCGACCGCGCTGGCGTAGAGGTAGTACACTCCGCTCGATGCCAGGAGGACGAGCAGGCCCTCGTTCACCACAACGCCAGTGACACCGACGACGTTGAACTTGAGGAAGCGCCGCCAGTAGTCGAAGGCGAACAGGCTGGGTCGTGCCTGCGATGAGAGAATCAAAGAATCGCGGCTCCCAAGGAGCCCTATTTAATGGAGGATTACTCTTTGAGGTAGTCCGATAGCGAGGACTGGTAGGCGGCCAGGGGGCGCGCAGAGAACCCGATCTTCCTCAGGTCCCTGGCGAACTCTGCTGCGAACCCGTGCACCGTGTAGACCATCTCTGGAGAGACCGCCTGCACCAGGTTGATGAGCTCCTGGTAGTCGCAGTGGTCGCTGAGGGGGAACGAGTAGTCGGCCCCCAGTGTGTACCTGTACCCGGGGCCGAGCGCCCAGCCGCTGAAGGCGACGAGGACAGCGCCATACTCCTTCTTCAGGTGCGCCATCAGCCTGCTCCTGCCGCTGGACATGGGGCTTATCATGACCCAGGGCCCCCTCGGAAGGGTGTCCTGGTCCTTCGCTGGGTCGAACCTGGTCCCTGCCTTCAGGGGGACGCCGTGGGCGATGTGTATCCGGTTCATGGCGTCCACGCTCTCGTGGTAGAAGAGGGGGTCCCAGCTCGAGAAGAAGTAGGAGAGGAGCTGCGCCTTGCCCAGGGGGTACCCCATCAGGACGACCGGCGCCCCCCTGTCGTAGGCCGAGGCGATCAGGCCGTTCACCTCCTTGACTAGCTTCGCCGTGGGCGGGAAGACGTACTCCGGGACCCCGTAGGTGGTCTCCATGACGAGTACCCTGGCCTGCCTCGTCCTGCACTTCCCCAGGAACGCCCTGGCACGCCCGGACGCGTCTCCGGTGTAGTAAAGCTCGTCCTGGATCCTTATGGCCCTCGAGCCGAGGATGTGCCCGGAGTCCAGGAGCTCCACCCCCTCCGCCTCTTCGGTCGTCTCCCCGAGGTCGTAGCCGCGCGCGAGTGCGAGCTCCCTGGTCACGGCCGAGGAGATGACCCTCTCGTTCTTCGAAGGGGTGTGCATGTGGTCGAGATGGGCGTGCGACACGAAGGTGTAGTCTGCGCGGACGCGGGAGTGCGGGTCCAGCATGTATCGGGTCTTCCCGAGCTCGACCTGGATGCCTCCGTTGGCGGATACAGAAGCGCCCACCAAGACGGTGGGCCGACGGGATTCCGCTGATTTAAGGTGTAGAGACGCGATAGACCTTCCAGCCGTTCGCATCGACCGAGGCTTCGAAGCTCATGGCCGGAGACACCCGTACGCTTCCGACCTTCGCCCAGGTCCCCTTGGCCGGGTCGTACTCCTCGAGGGGGGTGCTCAGCCGCTTCGAAAGCTCAGCCGCCCTGGGCTGGAATGCTACGGTGAGCCTTGCCTGGGAGGGGGTCCCATTGCCCAGGCAAACGACCTGCCCCGGGGTATGGAAGGTCACTCCGTAGACGCCTCTCGCTGGCACTTCGAGGCGTTCTCCCTTCGCGAACCTGAAGCCTCCCTTCGACTCCACCCTGGCGCCGCTGAAGAAGAGGTGCGGCTTGCCAGCCCCCCTGCCGAGGAACGCCGAGGCCGGATCCCCGAGCGCGAAGTCAGTGGCAAGCAACCAGCCGAGGCCCGAAGCCGACGGGGGGGTGAAAGCAGCCTTTTCGGCGCCCCCGGGGAGCCCCAGCTCCCCCTCGAGCAGGGCCTCTATGAAGCGGGCAGCCCCGACTGCGTCGGGCTCGTCCCCGTGGGCCTCTCCGCCATCGACGTCCACCCAGAGCGGGAAGACCCCGGGGGAGCCGCCGAGCCTGACTGCGTCGTCTGCCACGAGCCGGGCGACCTTCAGCATGGCCAGGCTCCCCAGCCCGGCGAGCCCTGCCCTGTAGCAGACGAGGGAGTCGGAGAGGACCGCCCTGGGCCACACGCCCCCCAGCTGCCCCTCGCCGTAGGCGGAGTTGAAGTAGACCTGGTTGGTCGTGGGGACGCACCGGGGCCCGTACTTCGTGTCGAAGTCCTTCTCCATGAGCCTGTGGGCTGCTGCAAGCCCCGCCGGGCCCATGGACGGGTGCCGATAGGCGGCGACCGCCATGTCGACGGTCTCGTCCGTGCGGAGCCTCCCTGCAGAATCGCGGCACAGGGCGAGGAGGCCCCGCTCGTCCACGAGCCTCTTCCTCACCTGCTCTGATATCATCTCCCCCCTCTCGCGGAACCTCCCCGCGTCTGCTGGCCTTGCGAGCAGCCGAGCGACCTGAGAGGCTGCCTCCAGGGCCCC
>DAEE01000022.1 GCA_002495205.1 Thaumarchaeota archaeon UBA183
GGAGCGCCTGCACTTCGCTTTCCAGCGCGTTGGCAGACTTCTCCAGCTCGAAGGTGGCTATCTTCTCCTTGAGGGAGGCGATGTCGGAAAGGAGCGAGGCCTTATCGGCCTCGAGCGACCTTATCTTCTCCTCGAGCTCTGTCCTCTGGTCAGCGTATTCGGTTACCACTTCCATGGTTGCCGGCGTCACAGGTTCCTAGGGTTTACTTCTCTGACAAAACTAAAAACAACTGACAACATCGTAAACGCGATTAAATCGCGACCGCGCAGGATTTATGAACCGACTTCGGTCGGGCGAATCCATGCCCAAGGGGCTCTGGGTCTGGCCTTCCGACCCGAAGGCTCAGAAGAGAGTGTTGAGGAATGTGGCTGCGTCTCCGCACCTGATGGCCGCCATCACGGCCATCGGGAAGAGCAAAGACGGGATGAGCAACGCAGAGCTCGACGACGCGATCAACGACGTCTCGGAGTGGACCACCCTCTGGGTGGTCAGGCAGCTTACGGCGCTCGGCTTCCTGGAGTTCAAGGTCGACTTCTTCGGGAATCCCGCCAGGTACCAGCTCTCCGACTCGGGGAGGGCGGCCCTCTCGGCAATCACAGGGCAGCCGTTTCCCAAGCCTCCCGCACCGGCCGTTCCCTCCGCGCAGCCTGCAGTCAAGCCCGCCACACCGGCCCCACAGCCGGCGCCTCAGCCCGCGCCCCCAAAGGCCGCCTGATCCGCAAGAACCAACCTCCGGTCTTCTATCTCGAACCAGCGTCAGCGCTCTCATGATGGTGCGGGGGGAGGGATTCGAACCCTCGAACCCCTAAGGGATGAGGTCCTGAGCCTCACGCCGTTGACCAGGCTGGGCGACCCCCGCGTCGTCCCGGCGAGCCCAACCTTCGCTTTATGAACGTTCAACACTTTCGCCCGCCTCCCTCTTGCCCAGGGGCATCCACCACACATCCCGCATTAAATTCCCGGGAAACTTCACGCCCGTACAATGCCCAGGTTACACTATCTCTACGAACAGGCGGCAAGCGGCAAAGAACACTTCGTCTACTACTGCTCAAGCTGCCGCTGCGTCCTCGGCGTCAGGCGCGACCTCGAGCCTGCCAGCGAGACGGTCGGCTCTCTGGACGGGCGCTGCATGGGGTGCGGCGGCCTCCTTGAAGGGAGCATCGAATGCAGGCTCGCCCCCGTTCCTGACGACTGGTCGGACGTCTTCCTGAGCACCGTCCCGCCAGCGCAGAAGAGGGAAGCGCTCTTCCAGAGGGCCTCGTCAATCCCGCACTTCTCCCTGGGCTTCCCGCGCCTCGATTCGCTCCTCAGGCCCTTCTCCGAAGGCCGCCTGATTCTGCTCAGCGGAGAGGCGTCGTCGGCAGTGGCCGAGCTGGCCTCGTTCAGGGCCCAGCTCCCAATCGAGTCGGGGGGCCTCGACTCGGCGGTCCTGTTCATCGACGGGGGGAACCGCTCCGACCCCTACCTCTTCTCCTCCTTCGCCAAGCAGAGGGGCCTCAAGCCAGCGGTGGCCATGAGGCGCGTGGCCTCCTGCCGCGTCTTCACATTCTACCAGCTCGCCGCCCTCGTCTCTGAGCACCTGGTGCGGGCGGTCAAGGACTACGGGACCAGGCTGGTGGTAATCAGCGACGTCCTCGGCACCTTCAACGAGCCAGAGCTGGAAGAAAGGGAAGCGAGGCGGGTGCTCGTCGCCGTCGAAGAGGGAATCGAGAATGTGAAGAGGCACGCCCTGGTGATTGCGACCCAATCGGCACCCAACAAATACGACGGCACGGTCGCTTCCTGGGCCGACGCCCACGTCCACCTGTCATCCGAGAGGGACAGGATCAGAGCGGAGCTCGTGAAGCACAGGAACAGGTTGCCGGGAGAGNNCCGCATTCAAGCTGAGCCAGCTCCTCAGGGCCACGAGCACAGGAGGGGCCCGCTGATGGGGCGGACCATACCTTCGTTCAGGATTGCCGAGGCCCAGGAGGCCGCCGACTGGAAGTCGTTCAGGAGGGCGCTCCCCCGCCAGGACAGGGCCGCCTTCGACGAAATGCTCGGCTCTGCGCGGCTCTACACGTCCGCCTCTTCCGCAGCCGTCAGGGCGTCGAGGTTCGAGGGGATGACCATGGCGATAATCTTCCACCATTACAGGCTGCTTATGCGGGCTGTGGGTGGGGCCCCAGCGACGGGGCCGAGAGAGGGGAGGCCATGACCCTCTCAGACGGCGAGATCATCGAGGAACTCGACAGCTGGCAGCGCTTCGCCGACGCCCTCCGGGCAGAGGACAGGGCGCTCTTCAATGAGATGCTGAGGCTCTGTTACGAGTACTTCCCCGCGATGCAGGCGAGGGACTCCCCCTTCCCGACCGAAGCGCTCTTCATGAGCCTCCTGCTGGTGCAGCACAAGACGATAGTCTGGCTCGCTTCAGAGGTCGAGAGGCTGAAGGGTGAGAAGAACGCGCTGCTGGATTCTTGACCTCTATCCGGGGAACCCGGGGGAGATGGTCGTCTGGGTCAAACGCGAAGACGGCGGAGCCGTCCGCCTGGTCGACCGCTGGTCCCCTTCGATATTCATAGGGGCCGACAACGGGTCAGATTTCGACGTCCCGCTGCAGACCCTCCGCAACGACTTCGTCTGGACGAGGACGGTCCAGAAGCGGGAAAGGGTGACCGATCCTGGGACGTCCCCCGTCGTCGAGGCGAGGCTGAAGGACGCGAGGCGGGCCCAGCAGGTGGCGGGGAGGATAGAGCGCCTCGGTCCATTCGGCACATTCCGGCTCTACAACGCCGACGTCCCTCCAGGCCAGAGCTACCTCTACGAGCGGGACCTCTTCCCCCTTGCCTACTGCGAAGTAGAGCAGAAGGGGGGCGCACTCAGGTGGGAGCTCAAGGACGACGTCTGGGCCTACGACTACGCCCTGCCGCCCCTGAGGAAGGTCAAGCTGGATGTCGAGATAGCGAAGCAGGGGAAGCTGCCGCGCTTCACAGACAGGCTGGAAGGGATTGCACTAGAGAGCGACAGCGGGAGAATCGAGGTAGGCGGGAGCGGCGAGGCGGACAAAATCCTGGGGCTGGTGGAGGCGGTGCGCAGGGCCGACCCCGACTTCGTCCTCACCAACGACGGCGATACCTTCCTCTTCCCCTACCTAATCAAGCGCGCCGAAGCCAACGGAATCGGCTCAATGCTGGTCCTCGACCGGGACGGCATTCCAATGAAGCTCCCTACGAAGGGGGGCACATCCTACTTCAGCTACGGGAAGATCCACTACAAGCCCTCCGCAATCAAGCTCTGCGGCAGGGTGCACATCGACGTCAACGCATCCTTCGCCTACTCCGAGGCAGGGTTCGACGGACTCTTCGAGCTGAGCAGGATATGTCGCATGCCCCTCCACACCTCGAGCAGGGCCAGTATCGGGAAGGCCCTCTCCAGCCTCCAATTCTACCACGCGTCGAAGATAGGCCTGCTCGTCCCATGGAAGCCGACCCTCGTGGAGCACTTCAAGGACAGGAACGAGCTGCTCATGGCCGACCGAGGGGGCTTCATCTTCGAGCCGAAGGTGGGCGTCCACGAGAACGTCGGGGAGCTGGACTTCTCTGCGCTCTACCCTAACATAATGTACAGGAAGAACATCTCAGCAGAGACGGTCAGGTGCGCCTGCTGCCCGGACTCGGACAACAGGGTCCCCGAGCTCGGCTGGAACGTGTGCAAGAAGCAGGACGGCATCGTCCCCTTGGCCATCAAGATCATAGTGGAGAAGAGGCTCCACTACAAGGAGCTCAAGCGGACGGCCCAGGGGGCCGACTACGACAGGTACAACGCCAGACAGGCGGCTCTGAAGTGGCTCGGGGTCACGACATTCGGGTACCTGGGCTTCAACAACGCGAAGTTCGGGCGCATCGACGCCCACATAGCCGTGTGCGCCTGGGACAGGAAGATCCTGCTCGACACCGCCAGGATCGCCGAGCGGAGGAGGTTCGAGGTGATGCACGGCATCGTCGACTCGCTCTGGGTCCAGAAGGCGGGGGCGGACAGGAACGACTACCTCGAGCTGAAGGCCGAAATCGAAGCGGAGACAGGCTTCGCCATATCGTTCGAAGGAATCTACAAGTGGATTGCCTTCCTCCCTTCCAAGGTGAATCCGGGGGTCCCGGTCCTGAACAGGTACTTCGGGGCCTACCAGAGCGGAGACCTGAAGGTGAGGGGGATAGAGGCGCGGCGACACGACACGCCGCCTGCGTTCGCCAGGTGCCAGATGGAGACGCTGAAGGTCTTGGCGAAGGCAGACACCATAGCCGAGGCCAAGGGGAAGACACCCGAATGCATCAGAATCTTCCTCAGGCACGCCGAGGCCCTGGCCGACCACCAAACCCCTGCCTCGGAGCTGGCCTTCTCCACCAACCTCTCCAAGGCCCCGGACGAGTACACCACCATGACTGTGCAACACGCGGCGATCAGGCAGCTGGTGGGGGAGGGGGCGAGCCTCCACGCCGGCGANNNGAGCGCTACATCGTCCTTCTCGCGGAGACCTGCGCGTCGGTCCTCGAGCCCTTCGACCCCGGGTGCACAGCCGCCGGGCTGCTGTCCTCGTACGAGGCGCGCAGGAGCGGGCCGCTCAGATGAAGGGAGCTACCACACTACGGCCTTCGTGGGCCTGACCCTCAGGATGGGGGACTCCCCCTCGCCCCATGGGTGCTTCCTGTAGGTCTCGAACCTGTCGAACAGGACCTGGAGCAGCCTGAGGTACTCCTT
>DAEE01000047.1 GCA_002495205.1 Thaumarchaeota archaeon UBA183
GTCGTAGATGAGCTTCAGCCTCGGGGCCAGCTTTCGGGTGACTGTCCCCAGGACTATGATCAGGTCGCAGGCGCGCAGCGAGCCGAAGGCCTCAAGGGCGCCGAAGCGCTCGATGTCGAACCTCGAGCCTGCGGCAGCACCTACCTCCACGGAGCAACAGGCTGTCTCGAGGTGGACCGGCCAGAGAGAGTACAGCCTCCCCCAGTTGGCGAGGTAGCGCATCGGGTCTCCGATGGCGTACTGCAGGACGTCGTCTATCTTCCCGACTAGGACCTGGAACGCCCCGGTCTTCTGCTGCTGGGCGACTACCAGAGCTCGCGCCTCCCTGCGAGGACGAGCGCGAAGGCCATCGGTATGAAGAGCATCCCAATGAAGAGGGTGACCATCCAGTCAGAGGAGAGTCCCAGGTTCATGGGCCTGTAGGCTGATGCCCAGGCGTAGAGAAACATCCCGATGACGTCGAAGACTATGAACATTAGGAGGTAGGCGTAGTACTGCATCATGAAGTGCATCTTACCGGCCCCTTGAGGTACCTGCCCAGTCTCGTATGGGAGGCCCTTAATCGGGTTCGGATGCTTCGGACCGAAGAGCCGGGGGAGAATGACCACGGGGAGGGTGAACATCACTCCCACCAGGGCCATGATGAACACTGTCCCTATGTCCCCAAAAAGCGCCATCGAATGCGCCACGACCTGTTTACGCTATTTAAGATTGGCGTCAGATTTTCACATGAAACGGGGCGTCAGTCTATGCCGTGGGTCTCCTCGGCTTCGTCCTGCAGGAACCCGGCGAGCAGCTTCGTCTCCCTGAAGAAGTCGCGGATGGAAAGCACCCCGAAGAGCGTCCCGTCGTCATTCTCGACCACCAGGTGCCTGATCCCGTTGTCCATCATGAGGCGCACCGCCTTCGAGGCGCGGTCTGAGCGCTTCACGCTTACAAGCTTCTTCGTGGCTATGGTGTCCAACTGGGCGGTCAGGGCCGTCCCCTTGGCGACTGCGCGGACGATGTCGCGCTCGGAGATGACTGCCTGGGCCCTTACAGGGCTTACAGATCCGGCGATCACCAGCAGGCCGATTTTCTCCCTGGCGAAGACCTCTGCCGCCTGCCTTATGGTCGCCCCTGGGCTTATTGTTACGGGGGACCGTCTGACGAGCGCTTCGACCCTCATTGTTTCATGACCGGAGGGGCCGTCCTGTGCTCGATGGAGACGTACTCCGCCTGGGTCGGGCCGATGTACTCCGCTCTCGGCCTGATGAGCCTGTTGTCGGCGTACTGCTCGAGTATGTGCGCGAGCCACCCGGGCGCGCGCCCCACTGCGAACACAGGCGTGAACAGGTAGCTAGGTATCCCCACGTGGTTGAGGGCCAGCCCGGAGTAAAGGTCGACATTAGGGTAGAGGTTCTTCCAGGTCTTCATCATCTCCTCGGTCTTCTCGAGTATCTCGAAGACCTTCTTCTCCTTCTCGGACCTTGTAAAGTGCTGGGCCATGTCCTTGAGTATGGCTGCCCTGGGGTCCATCGTCTTGTACACCCTGTGGCCGAAGCCCATGATCTTCTGCCGCTTCGCCAGCATGGCGTCAACGTAGGACTCGGCGTTTTCCGGGGTCCCGATCTCTATCGTCATCTCGATTACCTTCTCGTTCGCGCCCCCGTGGAGCGGCCCCTTGAGCGCGCCCACGGCGCCTGTCACAGCAGAGTAGACGTCAGAAAGGGTCGACGCAATGACGCGGGCTGTGAAGGTCGACGCGTTCAGCTCGTGGTCCGCGTGGAGGATCAGGAGGGCGTCCATCAGCTTCTCGTCGCTCTTGGAGGGCTTCTCTCCCGTCACCATGTAGAGCAGGTTCGCCGCGTACCCTAGGTCATCCCTCGGAGCAAGGACCTCCTGGCCGTGCTTGTGCCTGTGGATGGCCGCGACGACTGTGGCCATCTTTGCGGCTATGGACTGGGCTTTCTCCTGGGGCGGGTACATGGGGTCGTCGTAGATCCCGAGCGCGGCCACGCCGACGCGCAGAGCGTCCATGGCGTCGCAGTTGGTCGGGAGGCTGGTGAGGATGGAAAGAACGCCATCCGGGACCGTTCTCTTCGCGCTCAGTTCGCCGGAGAAGGCGTGGAGCTCTCCCGCGGTCGGCAGGTGCCCGTTCCAAAGGAGAAACGTCGTCTCTTCGTAGGTGGACTTTGGGGCCAGGTCGACGATGTCATACCCCCTGTAAAGGAGCCGCCCCTGATCTCCGTCGATGAAACAAATCGAGCTCTGCCCGGTCACCACGTCTTCCAACCCCTTGGATTGGGTCACGAGCCTGTGAATCACCTGGTCCAGCGGTTCGCCCCACTTCGCCAGGGAGACGAGCTTCGCGTGTGTATCGTCGCTCACCTTGACTACCTTCGATGCTGGTTGCTGCTTCGCCATGTATTTACCAGGTTTACCGGGGTTACGACCGTATTTGAACCTTAGGGATTAGGGTGCCACTTCAAGCGACAACTAGAATAAAGCCGTGAGAAGCGGGCCACCCCACACGTCCTTGAAACTCGCGGTTGTTGGCGCTGGGGTAGCCGGGGCGTACATGATGAACCGCCTCCCTGCGGGTGTCGAAGCCGAGGCCTTCGAGATGAGGACAGAGAAGAACTGGTACACGGTCTGCGCCTGGGGGACCAGCCAGCCGTTCATCAGGGACATGGTAAGGCAGGCGGGGTTCAACTTCGACGACTACGTCCTACACAAGGGGAAGAAGATGCGCGTGGACCTCGGGGACGAGGAGCTCAGCATCAACCTAACGGGGCTCGTCACCTATGACAAGCACCGCCTGACCGAGGACATGCTGAAGGGGAAGAAGGTCCACTGGGGCGCCCAGATCAAGGAGGCGGACGGGAATTTGGCCGGGTTCGACACGGTGGTCGACGCAACTGGGATGCACAGGTCGCTGCTCCCGAAGATCAAGGACGACCTCCTGATTCCGTCGCTGGAGTATCAGGTGAAGTCCAAGGACCTCCCCTACGACGACTTTGTGATCAAGCCCTACCCAGGGTTGACGGGGTACTGGTGGTACTTCCCGCTGGGGGAAGGGGTAGCCCATGTCGGGGCGGGGGACCTCATGGGGAGATACCGCTACGAGCTGGACGAGTTCGTCAAGAAGTACAACTGCGAGGTCGTCAGGAAGATAGGGAGGCCGGTCAGGGTGACGCCCCCCAAGTTCTCCGAGCCCTTCTTCGACGGCAAGGTCGTCGGAGTGGGGGAGAGCATAGGGACCGTCTATCCGATGCTGGGAGAAGGGATTATCCCGAGCATGCAGTGCGTGAACCTGTTCGTTGACCACATGGGGGACAGGGAGGGATACAGGAAGGCGGTTCTGGACCACTTCGCGATATACGCCAAGGTGTACGAGTTCATCAGGGCCAAGGTCGAGAACAGGTTCAGCCTCCTGAGGATGTGGCCGACCCTGCTCTCCATCTACTGGTACATGAGGCGGAACGAGACGCGCTACGGTCTCCAGACCCGGATGTCCGACTTCTACAGAATAGTGACGAGACTGTAATTGAGCTCAGAAGAGACAAGGACGCACTCGGGCCTCCACGTCGTGAAGGGAGCTGCAGAGAGGGTGCTAGGGGCCAAGAAGACTGCGTCGGTCTACGTGTCTGGAGGTCACGGGAGACTGGCGGTCCAGTTCGACAGGAAACCTACCGACGAAGAGGTCCAGAGAATCGAGAAAGCAGCCAACGAGAAAATCGCGGAAGGGGCGGAGGTCCTAGAGTTCGAGATGGAGAGGGCGGAGGCCGAGGGGCACTTCGGGGACGCCGTGTACGACCTGTTCCCTGTCCCGCCGGGAGTCACACGGCTGCACATCGTGAGGATCCCCGACTGGAACATCAACTGTTGCAACGAGCACCACGTTGAAAACACGTTGCAAATAGGGAAAATCAAGCTGGGGAAGCCGCGCTACAGGAACTCGAAGCGGGAGCTGGAAATCGAGTTCGACCTTTTGGACTGACCCCCGTTTCGTGCGACTAGGGTTCGAGTTTCTTCATTGATTTCGCTGCTGGAACAGACACATTCGGTGGTCTAGTCCGCCTTTTACCCTGTTCAAATTCGCGATTGAATATCGCGAGGACTTCGTTGCCAGTGATTCCTCCATCAAGGTAACGCAAAGCAGCGTCGATTTGTTCACGTTTCAGGAAAGCATAGGGCAGCATGTGGGATAGGATCGTCTTCACGGCCGAGATTCTGAAAACCCTCAGTGTGTATCCATACTTCTGGAGGTAGATCTTTCCCGAACCTATTCCATTCATTCTCAAGAACTCGTTTAGCTGCTCGAGCTTGGGCCTCCACTTTTGGCCGATTACAATAGTGACCTGAAGGACTCCGCTGTGCAAGGCACGTCCAAGTCGTATGGAGACTGCGCCATCGCCTTCGAAGAACTCCGTGAAACTCCTCCAGTCCATGCGAGGGGAGGACGGGCGCATGTCCTATAATCCTGGCAATTGTTATAACCGCCAACCCGTGGCGCGTGTTCGGGCCCGTAGCGCAGATCAATGAGGGAGCGAAATACGGATAGCGCGGCAGCCTCCTACCCGGGTGGGGGATAGCTGTAGGTCGTGCGTTCAAATCGCACCGGGCCCGCTTTCCATGAGCCGGTTCCGGCACTCGAGAGCTAGTCTGGAAGGATGAGCCCGTAGGCTACTTCGTCTATGTCCGTCCCTTCGTTGACCATGATATGCCTTGTCTGCAGGAACTCCATGATTCCTTCAAGGCCGAGCTCCCTTCCAATTCCGCTCTTCTTGAACCCCCCGCGCGGGGCTGCGGCCGAGAGTAGGTGGTACTCGTTCACCCAGACTGTTCCCGCTTCGATCCCGCTCGCGACCCTCTTCGCTTTCTGGTTGTCCTTAGACCATACGCCGGCTGCGAGGCCGTATTCGGTGTCGTTCGCGATGGCTACCGCGTCCTGCTCGTCTTTGAACTCGAGCGCGACGAGGACCGGGCCGAAGATTTCCTCTCTGGCCAGGACCGAACCCTTCGGGACGTCGGTCAGCAGGCTGGGGGCGTAGTAGAGCCCCCCTGGGGGGACGGCCTGCGCTATCGGCTTCTGGTAGTACATATGGGCGCCCTGGGCCAGGCCCCCATCGACCATGGTCTCGATCTTCCTCTTCTGCTCCTCAGTGGTTATGGCGCTCACGTCTGTTTCCATGTCGAATGGGTTCCCCGCCCTCATCCTCCCCATGGCGTCCCTCAGCTTCGATAGGAACTTCTCCTTAATCGATGATTGGACTATCAGCCTGCTCCCTGACTCGCAAAGCTGGCCCGAGTTCAGGTAGATGCCGAACATGACTCCCTTCACAGCCTTCTCAAGGTCTGCGTCCTCGAATACGATGTTGGGGGACTTGCCTCCCAGCTCAAGGGTGAACTTCTTCACCCCTCCGGAGCTCGAGAGGAGCTTCTCTCCTGTGGCCGTAGAGCCTGTGAAGCTCACCAGGCTCACCTTGGGACTGGAGACAAGGGCCTGGCCGACAGTCGAGCCCTTCCCCACCAGGGCGTTCAGCACCCCTGCAGGAAACCCTGCTTCGATGGCATCCCTCGCTAGCTCCAGGGCCGTCAGAGGGGTGTAGTGAGAGGGCTTGAGGACGACCGTGTTCCCCGCCAGCAGTGCGGGCGCCACCTTCCAAACGGCCATCAGGAATGGCACGTTCCAGGGAGCTATGGCGCCCACGACTCCCACGGGAGCGTACTGGACGAATCCCTTCGTGCCGGGAAACTCCGGATGCTGGATCTCTCTCGTTGACGGGAATTCCTTCGTCGTCGCAAAGTATCGTATGTGCTCGATGCCGAGGGGCACGTCCATCATGGTGCTCTGCCTGATCGTCTTCCCGGTGTTCTGGGTCTCCAGCAGGGAGTACTCTTCGGCCCTCGACTGGATCCTATCGGCGAGCCTGAGGAGGAGCTCCTGCCTGTCGCCTAGCGAGACTTTCGACCACTTCTTGAAGGCGTCTGTAGCTGCGTCTATGGCCTCCAGGGTCTTCTCGCGGTCTGCGTACACGACCTCAGTTACATGCGAGCCGTCCGCTGGGCTCCGCAAAGGCACGACCTCTCCGTCGAAGTCCTCCCGGCCCCCGACGATGTTCCCGTACTTCGCCCTCATGGCGGCACCTCGGAAAATGCCTTGGTGAAAAGGTTCCTGAGGTCTGAAGAGCCGGCGTCCTTGGGGTTGGTCACCATGCCAGTGGATTCTGAGGCCAGTTGGACCATGTCGTCGAGGTTCGAGCTGTACTCCTCCTCCGAGATTCCAGCCTGCCTGCCGTTCCTCGCCTGGCCGATCGCCCCAAGGACGTTCTCCAGCGAGTCGGAGAGCTTCGCCCCCCTCAGCTGCGCCGGGACGATCCTGTTCAGGCGGTCGTACCTGTCCGCGCAGGAGTCGTAGTTGTATGCGACGACGTGGGGGAGGAAGAGGGCCACCGCCTTCCCGTGGGGCGTCTTGAATCGGGCGCCGAGCGCGTGCCCCAGGGCGTGGACAAGCCCGATCTGGGAGTTCGAGAAGGCGAGACCTGCCATGGAGGCGCCAATGTGCACCTGGTTCCTCAACTCGAGGCTCATCGGGTCCTTGATCACTCCGGTTATTCCTCCAAGGACAAGCTCCAATGCTTTCTCGGCCATGGCGTCTGAGTAGGGGTTGCGCCAGGTGCTCCCGTAGGCCTCCACGGCATGAGCGATGGCGTCGGACCCGGTGTTCCTGGTCTGCTCAGGCGGGAGCGAGACGACGAATGCGGGGTCGAGGATGGCGTAGTCGGGGAGGACTTCGGGGGAGGCTAGCTCGTGCTTCCGCTTCTCCCCCTCCACTGTGAGCACTGCGGCCCAGGTGCACTCCGAGCCTGTGCCGCTCGTCGTCGGTATCGCGAGCAGCCTGCTCTTCTTCCTCAGCCCCAGCTTGACGAGCGGCGTGATGTCATAGACTGTGAGGTCAGGACGCTCGTAGAGGGCGAAGAGGATTTTGGCAGTGTCCATGGCCGACCCTCCCCCGACGGCCAGGAACCAGTCTGGGGCGAACTCGTTGATGCGCCCGAGGTGCACAGTCATCTCCGAGAGCGGGGGCTCCTCGGAGACGTCTCCCAGGACCATCGATTCTGTTCCCTGAGGGAGAGCCTTCCTGACAAGATCGGGGATCTCCGTGCGCAAGAGGTTCCGGTCTGTGATTATTGCCGCCTTCTTGATTTCAAGGGAAGAGAGGAAGGAGACCGAATCCTCGCCGAAGACTATCTGCGGGGACCGGAAGAACCACATTTCCCGCCATCAGAACTCTGTCTGCACCAGGGCGGTGGTGTTCACCATCTCTTTGGCGGCCTTGGTGAACCTCATCACCTTCATCATCGAGCCCTGGAGCTTGAACTTCCCGGTGAGGAGCCCCTGTATCGGGTCTATCTCCTTGTTCATGAGCTTCCTCCAGTTGGTGTAGGGGCCGCTGTACTTGTATTCGGGGACAGGTAGGTCCGACTCGGCAAACGAGAATTTCGCGTCCCTGCACTTGCCGTGGTACAGATCGAGGTACATGTACGCGTCCTTGTCGAAAGCTGCGTCCTTCTGCACCACGAACGTCATGGCGCCCTCCCAGTTCTTTCCTGCGTCTTCGTAAGCGGCGTTGGAGTTCAGCTTCTCCATGTACGCCTTCGCCCATTCTTCGCTTGGAAATTTGACCATGCCCAGCCTTGACCCGGAGAACTGGTCTCCGAAAAGGGTGATGGTCGGCCCCGGAATTGGCTTCAGCTTGCTTTGCTCCCGCCGTAGTACTCTGCCAGCGCCCAGAATGATTCCTTCGGCTCCCAGGGCATCTCGGGATAGGTGGTGCCCTTCCTCCCGCCTTCGAAGTACTTGACGAGGCTGCTGCTCGCCATGTCGAGGTCGTGCCGAGGGTCGTCGCTGTAGGGAGTAATCTGAGATTCGAACTGAGAGACGAAGGCCCCGTCCGCGCCTGCCTTGTCAAGTATCTCGAGCGTCTCCACGAGCTGCTTTGCCTGCCATCCTTCGTCTCGGATGTGCTTGCCGTTCAGCCGCGGCCTCACGAAGCGCCCGACCAGGGGGAGCCTGTAGTGAAGGAACTGGGAACCCAGGTTGATGATGTTCTCCTCCAGGCCGGCGGTGCTCCGGAGAAGACCCCCCTCCCCAATCCCGCCGTGGGTGGTCGCGAATCCGAACTCAGTAATCACGACAGGCTTGCCGTGCCCGAAGGCGGGTTCGAGCATCTTCAGGTACATGTCCCCCATCCTCGGAGTCCTGTAGTGGTCGACCCCCACGAAATCGAACTGGTCCCAGTCGACTTCCTCCCACACCAAGGAGGCATACGCCACCTTGCCGTGGAAGACGGACCTGACCGACTCGTTCGCCTTCGCCAGGAATCTATTCAGCGGTGCGTTGTGCTCTCCTGCCTTCACCCTCGAGACCATGTTTGGATTCCGGAGTCGTTCTTTGAGGTTCCGTCCTTCAAGGATTCCCTGCATGAAGAGGGTAAGCTCCCCACCGACCGTGAATACGAGCCTGTCCGTGTTTGCTTGCCTGACGGCTTCTGCCGCCTCGGCGGCCTTCGTGAGATAGGCGAGGGTCTCCTCGGGGCTCCTGTCCCAGTATGCGGGGGAGAACCACACTTCGAGGCCCAGCTGAAGGGCATCCCGGGTCGAGGTCTGCAGCCGCCTTATGTCCCGTCCAGTGATTCTCACAGCGTCGCAGTGCAGGTCGTTCTTGATGATTTCGAGTTCCCTACGGACGGATGCGGGGTCAAAATGGGGCCGCCAATTCATCCCCATCTCAATCCCGACGTCGTAGCAGACACCCCTTCGGTTCATCAGACCGAGCATCCCGGGCGGCTTTCCGTGAACACTTTCACAACGCTTGCCCGAGTTCGAGGGCATCTCGCGAGCATCTTATATCCAAACCCCATCCGGCGACGTCGTTTGACTGAAGGCAGCCAAACCCAAGGAGAGCCCGAGGTCTCCTTCCGGAGGGTCATCACTGTCCGCCACGCGGTTGCAATCTACGTAAGCTCGGTGCTGGGGGCTGGGATACTGGTGATCCCTGGCCTCGCGGCGAGGACCGCGGGCGCAGGGTCGCTCGTCGCCTGGGCGCTCCTCTCGCTGGCAAGCTACCCTTTCGCCTACACTTTCTCGAGCCTTTCTGCACGCAAGCCGGAGTCCGGCGGGATCTACGCCTTCTCGAAGGAGGCCTTCGGCAGCGGCGCGAGTTCGATGACTGCATGGCTCTTTGTAGCGTGGGTCGCACTGGGCGCTCCGGCGATAGCACTCGCCGCCGGTACATATCTCGCCTACGCGTTCCCAATCTCGGGACCCGAGGTCTACGCAGTCGCCGTGGGGATTCTTCTTCTCGCCTACGGTATCAACCTGAGGGGGATCCGCCTCAGCGGGAGGGTCCAGGTCGTGGTGGTGGTGCTGATGGTGGGGGTACTCTCTCTCGGCGTGGCCGCGTCGAGCCCTGGGCTCAGAGCCTCGAACTTCGTACCTCTCTTTCCGGACGGGGTCGCAGCAATCGGCGTGGCTTCGGCGCTGATCGTCTGGTCCTACCTCGGCTATGAGAACGTGTCAAACATCGCAGAGGAGTTCAAGGACCCCAAGAGGGACTTTGGGCGGAGCGTCACAATAAGCGTGGTGCTGATCAGCGTCCTGTACATGGCGGTGGCCATAACGGTGGTCGGGACGGGCGCCTACCAGTCGGGTGGGGGAGTGACCCCCTTCGCAGAAATGTTGTCGAAGGCGTTCGGCTCCTACGGCGGAGTGGTGGTTTCCCTCTTCGCAGTGGTGATCATCTTTTCGACGGTGAACGCCTACACCTCGGGGATGGGGAGGGTGGTCTACGCGGCGGCGAGCGACGGGAACCTTCCGCGGTTCCTCGCAAGAATCGACCCGAAGACAGGCGTCCCCCGACGGGCGCTCCTCGCCCTGCTTGCGTTGATCCTCATCTCCCTGACAGTGTACTACGTGGTCGGGATCGATGTCCAGTCGGCGTTCCTGGCGACCAGCGGTGCAGCAGTCCTGACGTACGTGGTGGGGTCGGCGTCAGGGGTTCGCCTCCTAAAGGGGGGCGGCCGTGCGAAGGTCCTTCCAGTTCTGTCCCTCGTCATATCGCTGGTCCTGCTCCCCTTCATCGGGCCCCTCCTCTTAGCGAGCGTGCCTGTGGCAGCCCTGGGGTTCGCCTACGGACGCATCAAGAAGTGAGCACCTCCGGCGAGTCCCGGTTCTCGTAGCGTTCGCAGTGAGAGCTCCGCAGGTCTGCAGGATGGTCACGGCTGCTAGGTCAGGAGTGGCCAAGGCGGCGGGCGTAGATCCAGCTCCCCTTGCCCAGGGGCCCAGCCCTGGCGAATCCAGCCTTCTCGAAGAGCCCGGGTGTCCCGCTCCAGAGCAGGGTCGCGGAGCCCGCCCCTTCCACGGGATACGCCTCCACGGCCTTCACCCCTGCCTTCCTCATCGCCTTCAGCGACTCCATGACCGCAAGAAACGCGAGTCCGGACCTGCGGTGGCCTGGGGCGACGAACAGACAGGTGATCCTCCAGGCGTCGGGCGAGGTGGGTCTGTATACCCTCTTCCTGTCGATTCGGGAGAGCTCCTCCTTCGGGCCGAACTGGCACCATCCTACAGGGTCGGCTCCGCAGAACACTATGGTCCCATGGGCTTTCCCTTCCGAGGTGAGCCTGTGCTTCGCGTCCCTGTTCTTCGAGTATGCCTTCGAGTCGAACCCTCCCGTCTTGTGGTAGAACATGCACCAGCACCCTCCCCAGACACCGCCGTTGGCTGCGAAGAGCCTCTCGAAATCGCCCCAGGTGCCTTGCGAGAGCAGGCGGGAGGAAATCTCCCCGTGGACGTGCGCTGGAGCCTTCGGGTCCAACTCCGATGCTTGGCCGAGAATATATTTATACGAGAAACCGCGCGTATACAACCATCGGTGTATGACCCTTGAGCCAATCTGAACTCGACGCCGTGCTGGGGACCGTGGAGAACCCAATCAGGCGGAGGATCATCGCTAGGCTGAGCGAGGAACCGAACTACCAGCTGCAGCTCTCGAAGGAGCTTGAGCTTAGCCAGCAACTCGTCGCCAAGCACCTTGTGACGATGGAAAGGGCGGGGCTCGTCAGTACCGTGGACCAGGACAGCCCCAGGGGACCAAAGAGGAAAGAATACCTGCTGAAGAACAGCGTCTCGGTGACAGTCGACCTCGCACCCAACCTCTTCAGGACCAGGATCTTCTCGTTCGGCGCCCTCCCCGGCGTGGCCGAGAGGGACGAGCACGCTCAGATGATGACCCACATCAGCGAGGTGATGCGGTATCCTGACGGGGCGTCGAGGATCAGGCCGCTGACCCAGGTGGTCGCCGAAGTGGACAAGAAGCTCAAGGAGATGGAGGAGGAGCGGGCTGTGCTGCTCTACATCAGGAGTCTCGCGCTCAGGGAGGCGGCCAGGATAACCACCTCTCTCCCGTCTGTCGACAGGAAGAGGGTGCTCAGATACCTGATGAGGGAGGAAGGGGACGGAATCACGAACATCAGCGAGTCCCTCGGTCTTCAGAAGCAGGTAGTCGGCGAGATCCTCGAAGTGATAGAAAGGGAGCTAGTCGGGTCCGACTAAAAAGGGATAGAGGAGCGGAGCTCCTCTACAGTCCTATGTTCGGAAAGCTTGCCTGAGGAACNNCTTCGCAATCCGGTACCCCTTCCATGCCTTGCGGAGGGCTCCCCAGACCTGCCCCTTCTGGTATTCGGCCATGTTCTTTGTACCTGGGCCGTTTCATTCTTCCCAGGGTATTTTGCGAGCGGGGTCTATTCCAGTTGAGCCGGTTATCAACGCCGGCTACTCGCGAAACCGGGTCTACACGAGAGACCTTAGGAGGAGCCAGATGTTGCTCGGGTGCTCCGTTATCCTGCGCTTGGAGTAGGCGTACCACCTGTCCCCGTAGGGGAGGTACTCGTAGACCTTGAAGCCGGACTTCACCAGCTCGACCTTGACATCGTCCCTAATCCCCTTGAGAAGCTCGAAACGGAAATCCACCTTCCTCGACCCCGCAAGCTCCTTCGCCTTGTCGATGAGGACCGAGTCGTGGGTCCCTATTGCGAACCGGTCGCCCCTCTCGAAGAGCAACCCCAGGAGCTTGGCGAAGTTCTCGTTGACTTCGCGCTTGGTGGAATAGATGAAGTCGTGGCTCTCCCTGTAGGCCCCCTTGACCAAGCGGACGGTCCCTCCAGCGTCGAGGATCTTCTTCAGGTCGGCCTCGCTCCGCCGTGTGTAGGCCTGAAGGGCGATCCCCATGCGGGGGTGCCTCGACAGCGCGTCGAGGTAGACGTCCATGGTGGCGTCAATGACAGGGGAGTTCTCCATGTCGACCCAGAGCAGCTGGTTGAGCCTGTCCGCGCTGGCGGCTATCTTCTCAAGGCGGGCCCTGGTCCCTTTCTCGTCGGAGCCCAGCCCAAGCTGCGTGAGCTTCACCGAAGCGAAACCGTTGATGCCACTGTCAGCCATGGTCTGCTGCAGCCGGAGGTACTCTGCGGTGTGGGCGTCCGCCTCGGCCGGGTCCTTGATCTCCTCCCCCAGGAAGTTCACGAGGACGCCAATGCCCTTGGAGTTCGCCTTCTTCGCGTCCTCCATCGCCGATTCCATCGTCACCCCAGAAATCCATCTCTTCGCCAGCGGCAGCACGAAAGTCTCTTTGAGGCCCAAGTTGGGTCGCGTCCCGATAGACTGCATATTAATGGTGTATCCGAATGCCAAAGGCGGGAATGATGAGAGAGGGAGTATTCGGGAAGAGGCTGGAGGTGCTCAGGAAGAGGCTGGACAGGGAGGGGCTGCGCGGTGCGATTGTGGTCCCGGGTCCTAACATGACGTACTTTACAGGGGTTAGCTCTTTGCTCTTGGAGAGGCCGTTCATGCTCCTTGTCCCCGTTGAGGGGGAGCCCCATCTAGTCGCGCCTACCTTCGAGGCCGGGCCCTACGCAGAGGGCCCCGTTGCAGTGAAGATACACTCTTGGACTGACTCCGAGGGGTGGTCCGGCGCCATCAAGAAGGCAGCGAAGGGGGCGGACCTCCGAGGAAAGTGGGGGGTGGAAGGAAGGGCGCCGTTCCTGTTCTTGGACAGGCTGCTGAAGGAGGCGTCCCCGAAGTTCAGGGACGCGGAGCCTGTTCTCCAGGGGATGCGAGAGCTGAAGGACGAAGCCGAAGTGAGGCTGCTGAAGAAGTCGGCCAGCATCCTCAGCAGCGCCTTCGAGGAGTTCCCTGCGCTCCTGAAGGAAGGACGGACCGAGCTTGAAGTGGCCAAGGGCGCCACAGATGCCATCTACGCGAAGGGGGCGACCCATGTGGACGACATGCTGGTCCAGTCCGGACACAGGTGTGCTGACCCGCACGGCCAGCCTTCGGCCAAGAAGATTCAGAGGGGGGAGAGCATCATAATCGATGTGGGAGCCACCTACCAGGGGTACTACTCGGACATCACGAGGGCGTTCTGCATGGGACAGAACCTGGAGGTGGAGAAGGTGTACGATAAGGTGCTCGAGGCAAACAGAGCGGGGATTGCCGAGGCCGCCAAGGGAGTCCGGGTTGGAGACGTGGACGGGGCAGCCAGGGGGGCGCTGAAGAGGGCGGGGCTGGGCAAGTACTTCACTCACAGGACGGGGCACGGCCTGGGGCTGGAAATCCATGAGGCGCCGTACATAGTCGAAGGAGGAAGGGAGAAGCTGGACAGCGGCATGTGCTTCACTGTGGAGCCTGGAGCTTACATCAGGGGGAAGCTCGGAGTCAGGATCGAAGACGACGTGCTGATCGAGGGGAAGAAGGGGGCCTCGATCACCGGCACCCCGAAGGAATTTGGCTGGTGGAAGTAGCTACTTCGTCTTCGAGAACTGGGACACCATCGTATTGGTGTCCTGCACGTCCTTGATCTTCCCTATCTTCTCGAGAACGAGCCTGTACACCTTCTCGTCGCTTCCTATCGCTACCTCCTTCTTCGAGCTGATGACTGCCAGGATGTCCCAGTCGCCGGGGACGATGTGGACCTCGGTTATCTCGGGGATCTGAAACAGGGCGTCCACGACCTTCTCCTCCTTCCCGGGAGCGACCTTCACCAGGACAAATGCCTTCTGAAATACTGCCAAGTGAAAACAAGGCCAGAGACTGCTTTTAAAAACTCTTGCGCCCTGGAAACGCCGTCTTGAGAAACAGCGAGGTCGCCGAGCTCCTTGACAGGCTGGGGGAGTTGGTGGAGGCCAACGGCGAAGACAGGTTCAAGGTCATCGCATACCATAGGGCCGCGACCAGCATCAGGAACATGGATGAGGACGTCGAGCGGCTGTGGCGGGAGAAGAAGCTCGAGGACATCCAGTATGTCGGCCAGGGGATCGCGAAGAAGATAGACGAGTACCTGTCCACGGGAAAGCTACAGCTGCTGGAAGGGATGCGCGAGAAGACTCCTCCCGGAGTCCCGCTGTTGATGAAGGTGCAGGGGGTCGGGCCGAGGACCGCTTACCACCTTTCGCATGACCTCGGGGTTACGAGCGTAGAGGAGCTGAAGAAGGCCCTCGAATCCGGAAGGCTGGACTCGGAGTTCGGGCCTGCAGTGAGGGAGTCATTCAGGGTCGGGATAGAGAGGCTGCAGAGCTTCGAGAAGAGGCTGCTCCTCCCCGAGGCAGAGGGGGCGTTTCAGAAGCTCGCGGCATATTTCGAGGCGCTCGGCATAGCCGTGGGCATGGCGGGGAGCCTGAGGAGGGGGAAGAGCACAGTTGGGGACCTGGACCTCCTTTCCACGGACGGGAGGGCGATGGACGCAATCAGGGAGTGCCCGGGAGTGTCGCAGGTGCTAGAGCGCGGTGCCAAGCGGACGAGTGTGAAGCTCGAGGACGGGGTCCAGGTAGATGTGAGGCTGTTCACGAAGGAGGAGTACGGGGCTGCGCTTGTCTATTTCACAGGGTCGAAGGACCACAACATCGCCCTGCGGAGCCTCGCCATCGAGAAGGGGTGGAAGCTCAACGAGTATGGGCTCTTCGATAGGGCGGGGGGAAGGCTGGCGGGGGAGACCGAGCAGGGTGTCTACGAGAAGCTGGGGCTCGACTACATCCCTCCAGAACTCAGGGAGAACCGAGGAGAAGTGGAGGCGGCTGCCCAAAGGAAGCTCCCCAGGCTGATCGAGTTCGACGACATCAGGGGTGACCTGCAGATGCACTCCACCTGGAGCGACGGATCAGCGACGCTGGAGGAGATGGCAAGGGGGGCGAAGGAGAGGGGGTACGAGTACATCGCGGTCACCGACCACTCGGCGTCCGTGAGGGTGGCGAACGGGCTCTCGGAGGAGAGGTTCAGGAAACAGTGGAAGGAGATTGACAGGCTGAACGACGAGCTCTCCCCTTTCAGGATTCTGAAGGCTGTGGAGCTGGAGATCAAGAGCGACGGCTCCCTTGATTTCGAAAAGGGGTTCCTGGACCTGTTCGACCTCGTCGGCGCGTCCCTCCACCAGAACTTCAGGCAGGACGCTGCCAAGCTTACGGAGAGAGCGGTCAAAGCGCTGTCGCACCCCTCGGTCAACTTCCTCTGCCATCCGACGAACAGGCTGATCGGCAGGCGTGAGGGGAACCCGATTGACCTGGCCAAGGTGATTCGGACGGCGAAGGAGAACGGGAAGATGCTGGAGGTCGACGGGGAGCCGGACAGGCTAGACCTGGACGAGGTCTGGGCGAGGAAGGCGAGGGACGAAGGGGTGCCCATCGTGGTCGATTCCGACGCCCATGCGGTGGGCGAGCTGGACAACGTCGGCTACGGAGTCGTCATCGCCAGGAGGGCTTGGCTGGAGGCGGACGATGTGATGAACACCAGGAGCCTGAGGTCATTCCTGAACTCGGTCGCATAGAGCCGTTCCAATGTTAATAACGGAAGGCCGCTGCGCGCTTCTCGCGGGGGTAGCAAAGCTAGGCCAACTGCGGGGGACTTAAGTCGGCAGCTCCGAGAAATCCCCTCCCTCAGGGGTTCGTGGGTTCAAATCCCACCCCCCGCATTGTCGAGTCCTTGCGAGTGGGCCATCTCGCCCTTGGTCGTCTCCGATTTCGATAGGAGGACCAAGACCACGAGGAAGAAGCCGATGGTAATGCTGGTGAGAATCAGCAGGTCGAAGGGGCTCGTCCTGGCATAGAGGAGGCCGAATGTTATCACCGCCATTGCTGCCAGAAAGTCCGCCAGCAACACTGCTACCGTACCGCGCACGCTCACTTCCCCCTCGGGCAGGGGAGGAGACGTTTGACCTGACCGCCGCGCCATGGGCGGGGACGAGGGTGATGGGCGGCCATGGCTTGCGCTAGGCCGCAGGCGCTGTTCCTGCCCATGTCCACGCTTGCTATGCCATCCGCGCGTCTTCCGATGCCATCATGTGGCCACCGAATGCGAGCGACCAGGCGAGCACTGGATAGACGACGATCCGCTCCATGCCGCCGGGTCCAAGGCCGAGGTAGTTCCCCCCGATGTAGAGGAAGAGTGCTGCCAGGGTCACGAGGCCCAGGATGATGGAGAAGTAGAACATTGGCTTCTTCTGGAACCGAGCTGTGACCAGGGCGGCTAGCCCTGCGAAGAGGAAGACGATCAGAGAGAAGATGCTGTGCCAGATCCCAGTCGTCTCGGGGAACAGGCCGACCCCCAGGGCGCCGATGCCCGCCAGCCCGATGAGGACCGACGCCGGCGTCCAGTGGTATGCGCGCTGGAGGAAGTAGGCCCCTACCAGGATCAGGAGCCCCAGGAGGGCGATGGAGGTGTCGAAAAGGTAGGCAGAAGGAACGGCAGTGCAGTTGGTGCGGCAGTTTGCACCCAGATCGCTGATGTAGTTGTTGGCGACGCTGTAGATGTACCCGGTCGTGTTTCCGGACCCCGATGTGTTCAGAGGCCCACTCGTCGAGTAGACGATCTCGGCCAGGATCATGCAGATGCTGAATTGGACGGCACCCACGAAGATGGCAACTCCCGCTTTCGCGGCGTTTGAAAGTGCCAAGGGCTCTAGGAACGGGAGGGTCATCCTAAAAGCGTGAGCCCTCACTCGCGGAACGGCTCAGAATCGTTAAATCAGCAGGCTGTCCCGAAGGGGCGTGCTGAAGGTCCTCGTCCTGTCCCCGATGCCTGAGGGCCTCATCAGGCTCTTCTTCGCCGAGAGCATGGAGAAGTACAAGATCGAAGCCGACTTCAAGACCGTGAATGACCCCGACCCGGAAAGGCTGAAGGCCGAGCTTCGAGACGTTGACGTGGTGATTGGGGACTACACTTTCAAGATTCCGATCACGTCGGAAATGGTTGACGCCATGACAAGGGTCAAGCTGATCGCCCAACCCTCGACGGGGTACGACCACATCGACCTGGCAGCGTGCAAGAAGAAGGGAATCCCGGTCGCCAACATCGGCGGGGCGAACGCCACCTCGGTGGCTGAGCATACCCTGGCCCTCGCCCTTCTCCTCCTCAAGCGCATCGGGTACGCGCATAGGAGGATCACGGAGGGCGCCTGGGTGCAGGAGGAGCTTCTGAACGTCGCCGCAGAAATCTACGGCAAGACCTGGGGAGTGATCGGCCTCGGAAGGATAGGGAGAGAGGTGACCGCCCGGGCGAAAGCCCTGGGAGCGAATGTCGTGTACACCGACATCGTCAGGCTCGCCGAGGAGGACGAGAAGAGGCTCGGAGTCTCGTTCCTGCCGCTCACGCGGCTGCTGGCCGAGAGCGACGTCGTCAGCATCCACGTGCCCCTGACGGACAGGACCAGGGGGATGATGGGAGAGAAGGAGTTCAGNNCTGATGAAGTCCTACGCCGTGTTCATCAACGTCTCGCGCGGAGAGCTTACCGACGAGGGGGCGCTCGCAAGGGCGGTCACCCAGGGGTGGATCGGGGGAGCGGGGGTCGACGTTTTCACCTCCGAGCCCATTGCTCAGGAGAGCCCGCTGCTCGCGGCCGCGAGGGACGGGACGAACGTCGTCCTTACTCCACATATTGCCGGAGCCACCAATGACGCCAGGCTCAGGATCATCCAAGTGACAGTGGAAAACGTGGTCCGGGTGGCTCTCGGGCAGCAACCGGTCAACGTCGTGAACCCATGAGAGTGTCTGAGCTCCTGGTCCGCTCCCTCGAGAGCTATGGCGTGGCGAGGGCCTACGGCCTCGTCGGCACCTCGGTGCTCGACCTGATGGACGCCCTCTCGTCCAGCAGGATCAGGTACGTCTCCACCCGGCATGAGCAGGTCGCCGTAAGCATGGCAGACGCCGAAGGACGCCTGACGGGAAGGCCTGGGGTCGCCTTCGTCCACGGGGGTCCGGGGTTCCTGAACTCCCTGATCAGCGTCACCAACGCCTGGAAGGATGGATCGCCGATGGTTCTGGTTGCCGGGGCGGTCAAGAGGAGGATGGTCGGCATGGATTCGTGGCTGGAGGTGCCGCAGTCTGCTATGGTGCAGAGCGTTGTCAAGAAAGCATGGAGGGTTGAGAAGGGGTCGGATGCGGGTAAGATCTTCGCCGAAGCTTACTCCCTTGCGGCCTCTGCTCCCCATGGGCCAACCTTCGTCGAGGTGCCCGAGGACGTGTGGGGTCTGGAGGCGGGCAATGTCGTGGTCGGGGCCGCGGCCAGCGAGGCCGGAGCCCCTGCTGAAGCCGAGGTGGGCAGGGCGGCGGAGCTGCTCGGGAAGGCGAAGAGGCCCCTCCTCGTGGTCGGCGGCGGGATAAACACCCCTGAGGGCGCGCGGGCTCTGGGAGCACTGCTCTCGCGAGTCGAGGTCCCAGTCGTATCCTCAGGGAACGGCCGGGGAGCAGTCCCCGAAGACAGCCCCCTGGCCCTTGGGAGGATAGGATTCGGCGGCGGTAGCAGGGTGGCAGACTACGCCCTGGTCCAGGCTGACGCCATCCTTTGCTTGGGGTGCGGCCTTTCTGACGTGTCTACGTACGGATTCAACCTGACGCCCAAAGGCGAGGTCATGGTTGCGGACCTGGACCCCCTCTGGGACCGTAAGCCTGTGCCATGCGCGATGCACGCTGGGTGCGACGCGACGGAGTTCGCCAGGAGGCTGGCCCTCGTTGCCTCCCCGCAGAAGATTGACGAAGGCTGGAGGGGACAGTTAGAGGCGGAGAGGGCGGGGTGGGTGGCCATCCTGAACGAAGCCGAATCGCGGACCAGGGCAGGGTTCGTCAACCCCGCGAAGTTCCTCCGCGCCCTCGACGGCCGGCTTCCGCGGGACACCATACTCGCCGTCGGCCAGGGGCTGCACGTGCTCTATGCCTACTCCTTCCTCAGGGTCCGCTCCAGCAGATCCTTCATGGCCGCGACCAACATGGGCGCCATGGGGTTCGTGTTTCCAGCAGCGCTGAGCGCCAAGATAGTGCACCCTGAGAGGGAGGCACTGGGGGTCATGGGTGACGGCGAGTTCATGATGACCATGCAGGACCTTGAGACGGCAGTAAGAGAGAAGGTCGGGGTGAAGGTCGTCATCATCAACGACAACTCCTACCGGGTCCTCCTGATGAGGCAGAAGATACAGAAGATGGGGAGGATCTTCGGGACCAGGCATTCGAACCCCGACTTTGCCAGAGTGGCCGAAGCGTTCGGGGCCGAGGGGATCGTTGTCGACAGCGATTCGAAGATTCAGGATGGAGTGGACTTCGTGACGAAGAAGTCGGAGATCCCGCTCCTCGTCGAGCTGAGGGTGGACCCCGAAGATCTCCCTCCGCTGAATATCCAGGGTTCGCTGATGTTCTAGCCGCAGAAGGATGCGCGCCTGTCGAGCTTTTATCGGCGCCGTGGCCGGCGGGCCGCGTGGACTTCCTCGGTGAAGCCAAGCTCATAGAACCAGAGATAGTCAGGACACGGAGGGCCCTGCACCAGCACCCGGAGCTTGCTTACCACGAGGTGAAGACGTCAGAGCTCGTCGCACGCAGGCTGCACTCCCTGGGCATCGACGTGAGGAGGGGGGTAGGCGGGACTGGCGTGCTTGGACTCCTCAGAGGAGCGAAGCCAGGGCGCGTCGTGGCATTGAGGGCAGACATGGACGGCCTCCCGGTCCAGGAGACGTCGGACGTCAGGTTCAGGTCGAAGACCGACGGCGTGATGCATGCGTGCGGCCATGACACCCATGTGGCAATGCTGCTGGGCGCTGCAAGGCTGCTCGCCGAGCACAGAAGCGAGCTCAACGGGACTGTGAAGTTCCTCTTCCAGCCTGCCGAGGAGCACGGAGGGAGGGGCGGGGCCATGCCGATGATCGAGGACGGGGTGATGGACGACCCCAAGGTGGACTTCGTGTTCGGCCTCCACATCGAAGCGACGAGGAAGTCAGGGGAGTTCGGGGTGCGCGGAGGAGCCATCGCTGCTGCCCCCGACACCTTCAAGGTGAAAATCATCGGGAAAGGGGGGCACGGTTCTGCGCCTCACGAGACCGTTGACCCCATCTACGTCGCGGCCCATGTCATACTCGCTCTGCAGGGGGTCTCCGCGAGGATGATCAACCCGGTCCGTCCTTTCGTGATCACTGTCGGCGCGGTGCACTCGGGGACGAAGGAGAACATCATTCCGGACATCGCCACCCTCGACGGCACCATACGGACCCTCGACGAGGCCACCCGGAAGCTGGCTAAGAAGAGGGTCGAGGAAGTGGCGAAGGGGGTCTGTCGGACCTTCGGGGCCGGCGCGGAGGTGGAGTTTGAGAAGGACGCCTACCCGGTGACCGTCAACGACCCCGAGACCACCGAAAAGGTCGTCTCCGTCCTCAAGAAGATGCCTGGAACCAGGGTGAAGAGGATCGAAGCCATTCTCGGCGGGGAGGACTTCTCGAGGTTCCTGCAGAAAGCGCCTGGCACCTTCTACTTCCTGGGGAGCCGCAACCCTGAGAAGGGGTGCGTCTACCCGAACCACAGCTCTAAGTTCAAGGTGGACGAGGACGTGCTGAAGTTCGGGGCGGCATCCCTGGCGATGCTGGCGTTCGAATTCGGGAACCCGAGGGGACCGTCCTAGGAGCGAGCTGATGTACGCTAGCAAGGTCTCCGACCGGGTCTACATGCTCGACACCTTCGCCTTCGGCCAGCCCGGAGCGGTCAGCGCCTACCTCGTCAACGGGCCCAAGCCGGCCCTCATCGACTGCGGATATGCCTCGACCTATGAGAACGTGCTCCGTGGGATTGCGGAGCTGGGGGTGATGCCGACGGACATCCGGTACATCTTACCCACTCATGTCCACCTCGACCACGCAGGGGCTGCGGGGAGGCTGCTGAAGGAGATGCCCAACGCGCAGGTCGTGGCCCACGAGAGGGGCGTCCCCCACCTGATTGATCCAACCAGGTTGATCGAGAGCTCGACCAAGGTCTTCGGTCCCATGATCATGGAAATGTACGGGCTTCCAGAGCCAATCCCAAAGGACAGGACAATGGCAGTCGGGGAGGAGGCGAGCCTCGACCTCGGGGACGGCCTAGAGGCGATGCTGATCCACACACCCGGGCACGCGCCCCACCAGATCTCCGTCGTGCTTGAGAAACCGAAGGCGATTTTCACAGCCGACGCCGTGGGGATTGTCTACCCGGGAATGAGGGCGCTCATCCCAACCACGCCCCCTCCCAGCTTCAACCCGACCGAGCTCGTGGCGACCATAGCCGCCATTCGGCAGACGAAGCCTTCCGAGCTCCTCGTCCCCCATTTCGGGGCAAGGAAGGACGTCGACTGGGTCTTCGACAGGACGGTCGAGTTGGTCCGGGTTTGGGTCGACCGGGTGAAGGAGCTTTGGAAGAAGGGGATGTCCCTGGACCAGGCTACAGAGGTCATGCAGGCTGAGGTCTTGAAGGACGCCGGCGCCGCCGACCTCCCAATCTACGCCCAGGTGTCCGTGAGAACCTCGGTCATGGGCATCATGAACTACCTCGAGAAGAATTTTTGAACACCTAGTAGCCCTCTCTGTGGCCTGTGCCTCTAGTCTATGCCTGTATAGCGCCGCACGGAGGGGAGATCGTCCCCGCACTCGCAGGGGACAAGCTCGAGCTCTTCGCCCCCACGAGGAGGGGGATGAGGGTGCTGGCGGCGGCGGTGAAGGAAGCGAGGCCAGACACGATCGTTCTGGCCAGCCCCCACAACCTGAAGCTCGACAAGCACATTGCGGTGGTTACGGCCGAGAACTCGTCGGGGACGACGTCCGAGGGGCGCAGAGAAATCAGCCTGCGAGCCAAGTGCGACGTTGAGTTTGCCAGGCGGCTGGCAGATGCTGGGGAGGCTGCAGGGCTCCCTGTGGTGGCAGCGAACTATGGTGTCTTCGAAGGGGCCCTCTCTGACATGGCCATGGACTGGGGGACGATGATCCCCCTCTGGTTTTTCCTGAAGGGCACACGTCTGCAGAGCAAGGTGGTGATAGTGACTCCCTCGAGGGAGATACCGCTTGCCCAGAACGTCGAATTCGGCAAGATAGTCGCACAGCAGGCGGAGGGGACGAAGAAGAGGGTCGCCTTTGTCGCCAGCGCGGACCAGGCCCACAGGCACCAGAGGAGCGGGCCCTACGGATTCGACAGGCGGGCAGCCGTCTACGACAAGCAGGTGGTGGACCTCATCCGCCACGACAAGCTCGAGGAGATTCTCAGGATGTCGTCGGGCTTCGTCGATGGTGCGAGGCCGGACAGCCTGTGGCAGATGGCGATGCTCGTCGGGGCACTTGCGGTGGTCCCCATGAAGGCCGAGTTGGTCTCCTACCAGGTCCCGACCTACTACGGGATGCTCTGCGCGAGCTATCAGCCCATCAAGGCCTAGGCACCATCCGCAGCGCTGATTTCAGCGGATGTACCTGTAGACCTCGGAGAGGCTCTCGACGCGGGGGCACTCTAGTCCGGACTGGGAGCAGTCCCGGTCGATGAGAATCCCCTCCACCCCCGCGCTGCGCGCGCCGACGACGTCCGCTTCGTACATGTCCCCGACGTGAACAGCCTCCGCGGCCTCGACCCCGGCCTCTCTCAGCGCTATCCTGAAGATCTCCGGGTTCGGCTTCGAGAATCCTACCGCTCCGGAAATAACCACTGTGCCGAGGTACTTCCTGAGCCCGAGGGCCTCGACCACCCTCGTGGTGTCTGCTGGCGCGTTTGAGATCAGGCCGAGGGCGTAGCCGTCCCCCGCGAGCCTGGCCAGCGTGGGTTCAGCGTCCGGATACAGTGCCAGGGGGATGTCGGCCTCGAGTTCAGGCCACCTCTTCCTGACGAGCCTGGAGACCCTGAGGGCTTCCTCTTCGCTTTCTTCCGGGTAGAGTGACGAGAATACTTTCTGGTCGAGGTCCCTGTACGCCTCTTCCGTCTCCGCGGCTGTGAGCCCCCGGGTACCGTAGTAGGTAAGCCACCCAGGCTCGACCTTCTGGTAGGCGGAGTGTATCTTCTCCAGCTCGATGGGCAGCCCCACCTCCTGGAGGACCCTCCGGAAGATCCGATCACGGCGCATGACAAGAAGCGTCCCTCCGAGGTCGAAGAAGACCGCCCGCGTCTTCATGGTACCGGACCAGCCCACTCCGTCTAAATATGTTCGACAGCGCGGAGTCCTCAGGCGTGGAAGCCGGGGATTGATGGCGTCACCAGCATGCTGAACAGAAGCAGCGCGAGCACTATCGCGGTGATCAGGACATAGAGCCGGTCCCTCTCGGCTGCGAAGAGAAACACCGAGATCAGCACTCTTGAGACTGGCGTAGCGATCAGAACTATCACCCCGAGCTCGATCCAGGAGAACGGCGAGAAGGTAACCAGCCCGTGGAGGAGCCCCGCGGGGCTGACGTCTATGCCATCATGGGGGACCGTGCTCGGGTTGTACGTAAGGTAGCCGTTGGTGTCCGAGAGCCCGTTGGACGCAGCAAGGCCTAGGACCCCCAGGACGACAATGAGGCCTGCTAGGATGACGCCGTACCTGAGGACCTTGCCTATGACGATGTTCATCGACTCGGGGTCCCTCAGGTTCATGGGAGCACTCCTGCGGCGCCTAGGATCATCTGGATGGCGGCTATCGCGAGGACGACTGCGAATACCTTGCGCACCGTGGTGTTGCGCGAACGGAGGAGGATGCGCGCACCCACAGCGGCCCCTATCAGAATACCGAGGGCGACCGGGGCGACGATTAGGGGCTCCACGTCGCCCCTGGCGAAGTAGATCCCAGCGCTTGCGGCGGCGGTCACTCCTATCATGAAGTTGGACGTTGTCGTGGACACCTTCATGGGGAGTTTCATCGCGAGGTCCATCGACAGTACCTTGAAAGCCCCCCCGCCTATCCCCAGTAGGCCCGAGAGGACCCCAGCCACCAGGGTCCCGCCGAGACCCTCCACGGGCCGGGCGGAATTGTACTCGATGACCCTGCCGTCCTTCTCTGTGTAGGATCCCTTCAGCCCGAGACGCTTGGCCAGACCCTTGAGCTCGGGGGATTTCGGAATGTCCTCGCCTATTTTGATCACCATTGGCACCAGGGATACCAGCAGTATGGCCCCGAAGATAGCTTCCAGGGCGGCGGAGTTGGTGTAGGCTGCGACGGCCGCCCCTATGATCGCCCCGCTGGCGCTGGCCAGCTCCAGGAACATCCCCACCCTCAGGTTCGTGACCTTGTCCTTGACGTAGGTGGAAGCAGCGCCGCTCGAGGTCCCGATTATGGCCACGATGCTCGCCCCGATCGCGAAGTGGATGTCTACCCCGAACAGGATGGTCAGGACGGGGATTACAACGATCCCGCCGCCGAGGCCCACAATGGACCCGAATATCCCTGCGAAGATTGATATGAAGAACATCAGCAGGACGAACTCTACTACGAACAAACGGGGAGCTCGCGCCCTGCTCCATACTTAGATTTTGTCTGCCGGGAATGAATGAGGGATCGTAGTCAGCGCGAGGCCTCAAGGGCGGAGATTATCCGCTCATGGCTCCGCTGAATCCCTTCGACCCCGGTGTTCAGTATGATGCACGGGACCTTCCAGTCCTCGAACATTGACCTGAAGAAGCCTGCCTGGCGAGCGTCGTCGGGCTCGAGGAGGTAGGGATTGTACCAGGGCTCGTAGGATGTCGTCCCCCACTGCTCCTTCGGCCCGGCGCCCGGCAGCACCATGTACTCTCCCTTCCGGAGGACCCCTATGGCCTGGTCCGGGGTCAGCTTCACCTCGGGAGGGCTGCGGTCGTCCCTTCGGAGGAGCACCACCAGGTTGACCGGGACCTCGTCGACGACCTTGTCCGGTCCGAGTATGTCCTCACGCCTGACCAGGACCCTCGAGTTCCCGAAGGAGTAGTAGCAGCAGGTCTTCCCCGCGTCGAAGACGCAGTTCCTTCCCGTGATGGAACAGCCGTGCTCGCCCGCTGTGTAGTCGCAATCTTCCTTCCTCGTGGCGACGTTCTCGTTCAGGGACCTGTCGAATACGCTACGGAGCCAGTCCTGCTCCTTCTGTGACTCGGAGCGCATGTAGAGGGCCCTCTCGGGCTGCCGCGCAACGAGGGGCTGGCGGTGAGCCGGCGAGTCTGGGGACGGGAACTGGACGTATGCCCAGTCGTCGCCGCAGATCTTGCCGTCGGGGTTGAGGAAGATCCGGAAGGACTGTGTCGTCTTCCCTGTTCCCGTTGGGGCGACGATGACCACCCCCCTTCCCCTGTGGAGCGCAGTCGCGCCGTGGATCGAGAGAGTGTTCGACCCCCTCTCGAGGATTGCGGCGGCCATCCCGAGCGCCCAGGACTTGCACTGGCCATAGTACTCCGTGTTGACGAAGATTGCCGTCCGCAGCTCGGGGCAGTAGAAGGCGGACGGCTCCATCCCGTCCACGCCGCTTGCAGAGTAGATCCGCGCCTGCGGCACGGCCCCGCTCCCTGCAGGCCACCAGTTGTGCGACCAGAACTCTGCCTGATGGCTGCTGTTGGTTGAAAGCTCGACTACGACCCCGTTCAGGTTAGCCTTGAGGGAGGAGAAGCCCGATCTTCCCAGCGCTGTCTTCGCGCGCTCGAGGAGGGGGCGGAACTCGCTCGCGGGGGTGTTCTTGTTACCCTTGACGCGGGCCCTGGACTGTGTGACGTAGTTGTTGAATGGGGGAGTCTCCAACAGACGACTTTCGACGGGCGCGACTGCCTGAGCTTAAAACCGTTGGCGAACGCGGGCCCCTGTTATCCGATTGCCGATGTCAGGGCCCTAGGCGGGTATCATCGGGGCCTGGAGGGGCCCCCTTTCAAGTCCGTACCTGTCTGCCTTGTCGAGGTTGAGCCCTCCCCTCCGGCAGTGGTTCTTCACGACCCTGAACATCCCCCAGGCGCCGATGGCCATCATGCCCCCGGTGACGTACTTGGTGATGGGGTTTTGTTCGGACGAGGCGCTCGTGGCGTCTCTGGTGGCTATCTTCAGCAGGTGCTTGTACGAGGCGTAGTAGACAGCGAGCTGGGACGGGTTCAGCTTGAGGGAGGAGAAGTTCCTGCTCTTGAGGAGACCCAGAGGGACGTTCTGCATGGGGGTGATCGTAAACTCGAACGGCCTGCCGTTCTCTATGGTGGAGTTGCTCATCCGGTTGATGAGGGCCACCGTCTCCCAGTTGTCTTCGGGGGTCTCTCCTGCCTGTCCCACCTGGACCGTGAAAGCGGGGCGCCAGTAGTATGTATTGAGCACGTAGGTCCCTCTCCAGACTATGTCGGCCCAGCTGCCGTCCGGGCCGACCTTCAGCGGGAGGGTCTTGTTCGGCATGTGCTCCGACGCGAGCTTGTCGCTCCCGGATTCGACCCCTATCTGGAGGCCAATCCAGTTGTCGGGACCGGCCCGCATTATGCGCGAGAGCCTGCGGATGAACTCCGGGTAGGCCGCGGGTATGGAGATACGCCCGTGGGTGGGGTTGGACCTTCGGATGCCGGGGGTCGCCATCACCGCGGAGAAGAGGTCCCCGATCGCCTCCTCGTTGGGGACGAAGTTCCTGCCGTGCTCATAGGCGAATATCTCGTCGCTATGGAGCCACCCCGTGTCGCTCCCGGCCTTCACGTTCACCTCCAGTTCCTTCCTCACCTTCTCTGGGGGGTAGTAGCGTAGGGGCCTGAGGGTCACCTCGCAGAAGTCGCAGCCGATGCCGCACCCCCTCATGACTTCCACCATGCCTTTCACAGACGGGGCGACGATTTCGGGAATGTCCTCGAGCTTCGGGAACTGCTTCGAGAACTGATAGCGGCTGATGAACCTGGAGTTGGACTTCCACTCTTTGTGAAACGTTTGGTCGAACGTCTGGAATCCACGGAAGAATTCCGTGTTCTCCCCCCCGTCCTCCAGGATGTACCGGAAGAGGTCCCCGATGATGTCGTCCGCCTCCCCCTGGTAGGCGTAGTCGATGTGGTTCCTTTCCAACTCCTCCGGACGGACCGTGAGCTCCCACACGCCGGGCCCGCCGACCACCACCTTCGCCTTCTTCCCAGCCCTCGCGCGGTTGATTCTGGCCAGGAGGGACTCGAACTCTCTGTAGACATATGCGGGGGCGGGGGTGTCGAAGAAGACAGAGTAGGACATGGTGAGGGGGCCGAGACCGAGGGGGTCCATGGTCGACACGCCGATTACCTCAGTGTCATCGTCTACGAACTCGGCGACGTGGTCCTCGTGGGCGACCACGACCTCCTCGCGTTTGTAGGCCTTCAAGACCGAAGCCTCGAGCTTCCTGGTCGCGTACGGGGCCAGGACCGCCTTTCCGTCGTCGGATGGGGGCGGGGGTCCCTTCAGGAATGTGTAGATCGTTTCCGGGAGCACGCTTGTTGGTGCGCTGGCAAGGAAGTCCAGAAGGGGGACGCTCCTGTAGTTTCGGGCCAGGGTGATATCTGAGACGAGGACTACCCTTACCATGGCGGGACGGTCTCAATAGCGGTCAGGGTGGCTTAAAAAATTCACCAAAGCCGTCCTCCGGGCCCGGATCGGAGTGGCCCGGGCTATCCATCCTGCGCCATCTGTCCCAGCGTTCGGTTCGTGGCGACTGAGTAGTCGTAGTCGTTGTCGTCGTATCCTCCAAGGCAGTGCACGTCCCTGTGCTTTATCAGGAGCCAGGCCCCTCGTTGTCCTCCCAGGCCTTTGGTCCGGACGAGCGCAAAAAGTCAATGAGCGTTTTGTTTGATTATCAAATGAATAGATAATCTAATTAATCCTGATGCGGCGCCACCTTTCGTGTCGGCGGAATCGATCAGCGATCTGGTCCTTGTCCTCTGGCAGAGATGGAGGTCCAGGTCCCCTGTAAGGAGGGGTGCGATAACAAGAGAGCAGTATTGGATACTCAGAATGCTAAGCGAGCGTGGCAGGATGAAAATCAAGGAACTGGCCTCGGCGATAGGGTGCACCCCTGGGTCGGCCTCGGTCGCAGTCAAACGGCTGGAGAAGGCGGGGCTGGTGAGGAGGGAGAGGGGGGAGAAGGACGAGAGGGTCGTGACCGTCACGCTGGCGAGAAGGGGTGCCGAGAAGCTGGACTCTTGGAGAAAGGAACAGCTTGCCTCGATGTCGGCGCTCTTCGAGGCGCTTAGTTCTGGGGAGAAGCGAGCGCTCAGGAGCCTCCTCGAGAAAGCTCTCGCCACTGGCGACGAGCAGGTGCAGCCCGCAGGCAGCAGGGGGGAGAGAGGTTGACCGTCGCCGCTCAGGTCGGAGGATCTGTGGAGCAGGAGAGGGGCAAGGGCACCCTCGCAGTCAGTGTGTCAGGGCTGACGAAGGTCTACCCCGGCGGAACGAAGGCGGTCGACGACGTGAGCTTCGATGTGAAAGAGGGGGAAATCTTCGGTCTGTTGGGCCCCAACGGCGCTGGCAAGACCACGACGATCAAGATGATCACCACTCTGTCGAGGCCGACCGCAGGGACTATCCGGGTCTTCGGGGTCGACGCCCTATCCTCCTCCGAAACAGTCAGGCGGATGCTCGGGTTCGTCCCCCAGGCAATCTCCGTCGACGGCGATCTGACAGGCTACGAGAACCTCCTCATCTTCGCGAAACTCTTCTACGTGGAGCGGGGCCAGCGGAACGAGCGAATCCGCGAAGCGTTGGAGCTGTTCGGGCTCGCGGACAGGGCTGACGACCTCGTGAAGCACTACTCAGGGGGGATGATGAGGCGCCTCGAGATCGCCCAGGCTCTCGTCAACCGCCCAAGGCTGCTCTTCCTCGACGAGCCCAGCATTGGGCTCGACCCCTATTCCCGCTTGCAGGTGATTGAACACATCAGGCAGCTGAACCGCGACTTCGGGACCACCATCCTGCTCACTACCCACGACATGGCGGAAGCCGACGAGCTCTGTGACAGGCTGGCCATAATGAGCACGGGAAGGATAGCCACCTCAGGAGCTCCCAAGGAACTCAAGCGCTCGGTGGGCGGGGACGTGCTGACAGTGACGGCATCGGGAAAGCTCCCAGATTCGGTGCCGCCCGAGCTCGGCTCGGTAGCAAGCTCCAGCCAGGGAGCGATGAAGATTCTCACCCTTGACGGAGAGAGGGCCATCCCGCGGATAACAGGCTACCTCGAGAGCCAGGGGGTCGCTGTCGAGTCAGTCTCGCTGAGCCGCCCCACCCTCGACGACGTGTTCATGAAGTACGCCAAGGCTTCGCTGCAGCAGGAAGGGACCTACAAGGACGCGCGCTCCGCCCGGAGGAGCGCGACGAGGCATGGAAGATGAGCAGCCTCCAGCGGTCAGTGTCCAGCGCTTTCACCATAGCGGAGATGGAAGCCCGGAAGCTCCGCCATGATTCGACGGAGCTCTGGATGAGGACTGTCCAGCCTGCGCTTTGGCTGCTGATCTTCGGGGAGGTTTTCAACGCCATCCGCGGCCTCGCACCCGGAGGCTTCAGCTACATCCAGTACATTGCGCCGGGAGTTCTTGCGCAGTCGGTCCTCTTCATAGCGATATTCTACGGGATTACAATCGTGTGGGAGCGGGACGTGGGCCTGCTCACGAAGCTCCTTTCTACCCCTTCACCCAGAATCTCAGTCGTCGTCGGCAAGGCGTTGGCCGCAGGGGTCAGAGGCATATTCCAAGGCATCATGATATTCGCCCTTGCCCTAATCATCGGTGTCAACCTGCGTTTCGACCCCCTCGACATGGCGGGGGTGCTTCTCGTGTCAGTGCTCTTCGCCATGTGCTTCGCCAGCCTCTCCATGACCCTGGCTTCATTCCTGAAGACGAGAGACAGGATGATGGGGATAGGCCAGGTGATCACGATGCCCCTTTTCTTCGCCAGCAACGCAATCTATCCCATCTCCCTCATGCCAGCCTGGCTGCAGACGATATCTGTGTACAACCCCCTCAGCTACGTGGTCGACGCCATGAGGGCAATGCTGCTTACCGGCGACTACTCGGGCCTACCGGTGGACATACTCGTCCTGCTCGGCTTCACTGCGGCATTCATACTAAGCTCGTCTGTGCTCCTCAAGAGGCTGATCGAGTGAAGGGCGTGCCCGTGTCGGGTAGGACCAAGATTGTCAGAGGATGAACTGGTCTGCCGCGGGCTGACGAAGATCTACCCCGGGTCTCAGGGCAAGAAAGCTCTGGACGGGGTAAGCCTTACCGTCAAGGCTAGGGGAATCTTCTCTCTGATTGGAATGAACGGAGCCGGGAAGACCACGTTGGTCCGAATCCTTGCCACCCAGCTCGAGCCCACCGAGGGCGATGCCCAGCTCTTGGGGTTTGACGTGGCGAAGGACGCGAGGCAGCTGCGCTCGAAAATAGCGTCCGTCCCTCAGGAGGCCCGGTCGATCCCCTGGATGACCCCGATGCAGACCGTAGTGTCGTACCTCCTTTGGCGCGGAGTCCCCTACTCTGAGGGGAAGAGCAGGGCCGCCGAGGCGCTGGCCAAGGTCGGAATCGAGAAGCAGCGCGACACCCTGAACAGGAAACTCTCAGGGGGGCAGCGGAGGAAGGTCATGGTCGCGGCCGTGCTGGCCGCTGACTCGGACATTACATTCCTCGACGAACCGACGACGGGCCTAGACCCCATATCCAGGAAGGAGCTCTGGAAGTCGCTTGGCGAGCTGGCGAAGAGCCGGTTTCTAGTCCTCACCACCCACTACTTGGAGGAAGCCGAACAGCTGGCTGACGCAATTGCGATACTCGACAGAGGGAAGCTGGCTGCGCTGGGAACCCTTGACCAGCTGAGACGTTTGGTCAGGCACCAGTACAGCATCAGGCTGCCCCCCGGAGCAGCGGTCCCGCAAGTAAAGGATGGGATCGTCACAGTGGGAAAAGAAGGACAGGCCCAGATACTCACGGGAGAAGATGAGGCCTACAGCCTGTCAGGAGAGCTGCTGCGGGCAGGAGTCAGGATATCCGTCAGCCGCATTTCGCTCGATGACATATTCTTCCACTTCATCGGGGAGCAGGGGGGCAGCTGATGGACGGACGACTTGGGAGGCAGGTCCTCGCTTCTGTGCTTGTCAACGCCGTCTACGCCATGAAGAACTACCCGGTGGTGCTGATCAACACCGTCCTTGCCCCCATCTCGTTCCTTGTGATAGTGAACTTCGTCAGCCGAGGAGCCCTCCTGTCTCAGGCCATCGAAGGGGCGTTCATCATGAGCATGTTCTCGAGCGGCATGGGGCTCCAAAGCGACCTCTCCCACCTGAAGAACGACTTCAAGATCCAGGACATGGTGGTCAGCTCGCCTGCCTCCCCCGCCGCCTACGTCTTCGGCATGGCCCTCTCGGAGATAGTATACTCGATACCTGCCCTCGTAACCCTGGCGGTCCTTATGGCAGTCTTCGTCCATCCAGGAGTAGTCGAAACCGTGGAGCTGGCGGCTGTGATGCTGATGATGTTCACCACCTCGGTTACCCTGGGATTCACGCTGTCCACCTTCACAAGCGACATAGTGCAGAGCTTCGCATTCTCAGGGCTCATCTCGACCCTGTTTACGACGCTGCCGCCGGTCTACTACCCGATCACCTACATCCCTCTCCCGTTCAGGTACCTCGCATACATCTCCCCGACAACCTACGCGGCGGAGATAGCGCAGTCTGCCACCGGTCTCCTGCAGGCTTCCACCGTTTCGATCCTCATCGCCTGGGTCGTCCTTGCGGCCGTCACGGTTGTCTTCGGCGTCATAGCCGTGACCAAGGCCAGGTGGAGGGAGGTATGACCCGATTCGCAAAGTGCGACGGGCAACCGTATATCTTTGAAGTCAATCCGGCCATACGAAACGGTTGGAACCGGCCGTAGCGAGTTCTCAGTTAGCTGGGGCGGCAATCGGGCGCCGAGAGTAAGAAACTGCTGGTGGTGCGGACAGGGCAGCGCCGCGCCATGTGCGGCGAGAAGTTCGAGTGCCATGCGGCTCCTCACAAAGGAGAACTGGTCTGCATCGAATGCGCGATGCGCCGCCTCGGTCTAAGCATCTTCGGGTTAGAGGTCGAGCAATGGCGGCATCAGCGGTCAAGAGAATGCGCCAATCGCGCAACACGCGAATAATGCCAAAAGGAAGAACCCTCGATTTCGGGCTGCTGACAGAGAGTCCAACACAACGTTGGGGAGCGTCTGACCGGCGGCACTTGCAGCTCTTCAAATCCAATCAGCAAACAGGTAGAATGATAAATCGGGGGAGGTGGTCGACTTTGAATCGACCAACCAGTGTTCGACGGCTTGGGCCAGCGATCTAGCTCGCTGGCTAACCGGATTCAGAGGCTGGGGCCGCTGAACCTTCCACGACCTGTCCAGAGGCAAACCGCTCGGAGACTTGGGTGACCTTTATCCTCACATTCTGGCCCACCTTCGTGCCAGGGACAAAGACGAT
>DAEE01000001.1:0-2562 GCA_002495205.1 Thaumarchaeota archaeon UBA183
GGGGAGGATAGCCTTCTTCTCGTCCGACCAGCGGAGGAGCTTCCTTGGGCTGAACGCGAACGTACTCTCGCCCGAGTCTCAGGCGGACAACGTGAGTGTGCTTCACGGACTGAGCCTCAATCTTCCCAGGCTTGCCTATGATTCCAACCAAGACGAGACGTACTTCAGGGCAAAACTGGCGCTTCTCATCGGTGTGGCTGCCGACGCCCTTTCAACCCGAAGGAGACTGATCGAGAGGACGCTGAAACGGGGACTCCTGCCCTCTCTCGCGGCCGGGTCAGATGCGGTCACATCTGACACCATGCCTCTGATAATGAACATGGTAGGCCTGGACGAGACCCTCGCGAGCCTCATCAGGGACCCAACCACAGCTTCACGGTACGACCTAGCCGACAAGATAGTGGGCACCGCCACCCAGGTCGCAGACGACAAGTCCACCAAGATAGACAAGTTGGGGGTGGCCATGTTGGAACTCGACGGAGCGCTTAGGCTGGCGACGCTGGATTCAGAGAAATATGGGAAGGCGAACCTCCAGCCTCTGCAAAAGGGAGCGTACACTCAGTCACCCCGACTGCAGCTGGCGGATTTGGAGAACCCCGAGAAGATGGACTACCTTTCCAAGCTCTCGGTCGGGCTCCATGGCGGAGTGTCGATGACGCTCGACGGTTCGTCTGACGAGGTCAGGGGCATCTACAATCTGATTCTTAACGCGACGCCGAAGCTTCCCTACTTCAAGGTGGACAGGACGATATCTGTGTGCAGGAACTGCGGCGCGAAACTCCCCCAGAATTCCGCCCGGTGCCCCCGATGCAAGTCGGTGGCCATGACGCAGTATTCGACGGCGACCTAGATCCGGCGAACCTCCCCACCTCTTGTCAAGAAGAGTTTACAGCACGGCGCTTCATGTTGAGCCTTCGCCTTCGGAACGCCTCGCGTGGTGGTTAACTTGTGATTAGCCTAGGTTGAAATATATACGTGGGACGATGGGGTCGAGGTCAAGGTTATGACGTCAATCGTTGAACAACCACGTGACTCTCCGGATGCCGGAGAGCAGAAGGGAGAGGTGGTGCTCCCATCAGAGACGCTCGCGGCGTTCGAAGGGGATGAACTGCGCGCCCGGGTCTTCTACGAGAAGTACGCCCTAAGGGATGCACAAGGAAGGCAGATTGAGAAGCGTCCCGAGGACATGTGGCGCAGGGTCGCCAGGGAGCTCGCTTCGCCGGAGATGGACGACGAGAAGAGGAAGGAGTGGGCCTCGAAGTTCTACTGGCTCCTGGAGGACTACCGGTTCGTTCCCGGAGGAAGAATTCTTTTCGGGGCCGGGCAGGCNNAAGAAGCGGCAAGAACTTACAGCTACGGCGGAGGCGTGGGGACTGACATCTCCATACTCAGGCCCCGGGGGGCACCCGTGAACAACTCCGCCATCTATAGCTCGGGCGCGGTCTCCTTCATGGAACTCCTCTCGACGACCACCGGCACCATCGGCCAAGCGGGGAGGAGAGGAGCCCTGATGATCACCATCAGGGTCGACCATCCGGACGTGATGGAGTTCATCAACGTCAAGAAGGATCTGAAGAAGGTGAACTACGCAAACATATCGGTGAAGATCTCTGACGACTTCATGAGGGCCGTCGAGACCGACGGTGACTTCATGCTCCACTTCAAGAATGAGAAGGTCGAGGTGAACAGGCCGGTGAGGGCGAGGGACGTCTGGAACTCCCTGATTAAAGGCGCATGGCAGTCGGCGGAGCCGGGGGTCCTCTTCTGGGACACCATCAAGAGGGAATCGACGACCGAATACAATGGCATGGAGGTCCAGGGGGTCAACCCCTGTAGCGAGCAGACCCTCGAGAGCTACGGGTGCTGTTGCCTGGGCTCGGTCAACCTCAGCGCCTTCGTGAAGGAGCCGTTCACCGATAGGGCAAGCATCGATTGGGACGGGCTCACAAGGGCGACACAATACGGGGTCCGGTTCCTCGACAATGTGCTGGACTATAACGCGGAAAGGCACCCGCTTCCGCAGCAGAAAGGGGCCTCTCTCCACAGCCGGAGGGTCGGGGTCGGCATCACCGGGCTGGGTGACATGCTGATCAAGCTCGGTCTAAAGTACGACGAGGACTCGACTATCGAGTTCGTTGACCACCTCTTCGAGAGAATCAAGAACGTCATCTACGACTACTCGACCGAGCTGGCAAAGGAGAAGGGGAGCTTCCCGGCCTTCGATGCCGAGAAGCACCTCGCGCAGCCCTTCGTCTCGAGGCTTGACGAGACCGTCAAGGAGAGAATCAGGACACAGGGCATAAGGAACGCCGCCATCACTACGATTCCGCCCGTCGGGTCCGGTTCCATCCTGGCCGGAACGAGCAGTGGGGTTGAGCCCGTCTTCGCCCTCCTCTACACGAGGAGGAGCAAATCTTTGAGTGAGGGGGAGTTCAGGGTGTTCCACCCGCTCGTCAAAGAGTACATGAGGGCGACAGGGGCAACCGACGAGAAGGAACTCCCCAACTACTTCGTCACAGCCCATGAGATCAAGCCAGAGATGAGGGTCAAGATGCAGGCCAC
>DAEE01000001.1:2583-12851 GCA_002495205.1 Thaumarchaeota archaeon UBA183
TGCAAGGGCATCACGGTCTACAGAGAAGGGAGCAGGGAGGGCATTTTGGAGACCGAGAAGGTGGTGAAGAAGGTCGAAGCCCCGAAGGCGGAGTTCGAGCGCCCCAAGATGATGGAAGGGAAGACGATCAAGCTGAGGCTCCCCCAGGGAGGGCTCTACGTGACCGCCAACATGGACAGCGGCGAGCTGAAGGAGGTCTTCGTGACACTGGGCAAGTCAGGGGGAGACGAGAAGGCGGACGCCGAGGCTCTGGGGAGACTGATCAGCCTCTATCTGCAGCACGGAGGGGAGATCCAGAGCGTCATTTCCACACTCAAGGGGATCAAGGGGAAGTACGTCTCCTGGGACGAGGGGACACAGCTGCAGTCCATCCCAGACGCCATCGCCAAGGCCCTGGAGCTGCTGACTCTGAACCACGTAGTGAAGGAGTCCGGCCTCCCCACCGAAGAGAACGCGACTGGCCCGGAAATCAAACGTCAGGGAGCCACCTGTCCAGACTGCCATGAATCCACCTTGATTTTCGAAGGGGGTTGCTACAAGTGCACGAGCTGCGGCTACTCGAAGTGTGAGTAGCACCGGGCAACCCCATAACGATTTTACGCGCGCGCCCAGGGGCGGCGCTAGTTGAGCAGAGGGAGGAAGGCACTACTCATCGTTGTGGTAACGACCGCCCTGGTGCTTACCCCTCTCATACTCGGAGGGGTTCTGCTGGGATTCTACGTCGGAGGCCAGGTGGGGTACTCCGGGAGCGTTCTTGCAATCGCCTTCTCGACGGTGGGGTTCGTTGCAGGCATGGCAGTGATATGGAAGGTGATAAAGGCGGTAGTGGGCCGGATGGATGGGCCTACTGGCTGACCTTTTCCAGCGCCTCAGATTTAGCCCTCTCGACCCTCGCCTTCAGGTCCGCGACGGCCTTGTCATAGGCCTCCTCGACCCTCTTCGCAGCGGACTTGAATGGCTCCTCGACCAGGTCTTCGCTCATTGGGACGCCTTTCTCTCCAGCACTTTCTTCACGTGCTTCAGCCTCGTGAACTCCTCCCTTTCCCTCTCCTCAAGGGTAGCTTGGATGTATCGGATTGAGTCCTCGTAGCGTGGGATTATCATGTATTCGAGGGCGTTGAGAAGACGCTGGGTCTTCTCGAGCTCCTTCGCGAGACGAAAGATGGCGTTCTCGTACTCGGCGGCACGGAAGATCGAGGGGAGGGCCTTCCTCATGTGCCTGGCTGCCCTGTCGACTGCGACGTTGCTGTCTGCGAACCCATATGTCATGCCGACCTCCTTCTCAGAGACCTTGATTGAAGGGATGTCGACGTCTACGATTCTGCGGACGTGGACGTCCGCCTCCACCATCGGTGGGGTGTTAGCGGCTATGCCTTCGAGCCTGAGCGGTCCGAGCTTGAGGTATGCGTCAAAGAGGGCCAGATAGGCGTCCGAGAGAGGCTGCGAGATCTCATCACGGGCAGTCGTTGCCTGCTCAATCATCTCGTCCAGTCGCTTCAGAAGGACGTCCCGCTTGTCGTCAAGCACTTTCTTGACCCTGACGGCAGTCTGGAGGCGCTTGCGAGTGCCGATGAGCTCGATCTTCGTCGGAAGAACATTTCCGCCGGACGCTACTGACATGGCTTAAGCAGCCGACTTCCCTTTGAGGTAGTGTTGCTTGATGAACTCTTCCTTGATGTTTGTTAGCTCGCTCTCCGGGAGGACAGAGAGCACCTCCCAGGCGATGCGGTGAGTGTCCTCGAAGGTCCTGTTCTCGTCGTACCCCTGGTTGAGGAACTTCTGCTCGAAGTCGTCGCCAAATTGCAGGTACTTCAGGTCGGAGCCCGTTAGGCCAGACTTGCCCACAATCTCGGCAAGGGCCCTCAGCTCGACTGCTCTTGCGTAGGCGTTGTACAGCTGGTTCCCGACCTGGTGATGGTCGGGGCTCGCCTTCCCCTGCTTGATGACGTACCCGAGCGCTGGGCCCATGAGCCTGCTCAGGCTCGAAAGGACATAGACGGGGGGGTAGATTCCCTTTCTGAAGAGCTCCCTTCCGAGGAAGATCTGGCCTTCAGTGATGTAACCCGTGAGGTCGGGGATCGGGTGGGTGACGTCGTCACTGGGCATCGAGAGGATGGGCATTTGAGTGATGCTCCCCTTCTTCCCCTTGATCCTCCCTGCCCTTTCGTAGTTGGTGGCCAAGTCAGTGTAGAGGTAGCCGGGGAACCCCTTCCTGCCCGGGACCTCTTCCCTCGCCGCTGAGATCTCTCTGAGCGCCTCAGCGTAGTTGGTGATGTCGGTGATGATCACGAGGACGTGCATCCCCAGCTCGAAGGCCAGGTATTCGGCGGCCGTCAGGGCCACCCTCGGCGTGATGATTCTCTCGATCGCAGGGTCGTCAGCCAGGTTCAGGTACAGGATGCTTCTCCGGATGGCGCCCGACTCGGCCAGCGTCCTCTGGAAGAACGAAGCCTCGCTGTGCGAGACGCCGACCGCGGCGAACACGACCGCGAACTCCTCCCCCTCCCCCACCACGGTTGCCTGCCGAGCGATCTGTGCGGCCAGCATGTTATGGGGCATCCCTGCGCCAGAGAAGATTGGGAGCTTCTGCCCCCTTACGAGCGTGAGCATGCCGTCTATGACCGAGACCCCTGTCTGAATCAGGTCTGTCGGGTACTCTCGCCTCTCCGGGTTGATTGGCGCCCCATTGACATCAAGGAATGCCTTCGCCACCGGCTCCGGGAGACCATCCTGGGGCCTCCCGAGGCCGTCGAACACTCTGCCGAGGAGCTGGTCTGAGACGGGGAGCTCCATGGTCTTCCCGAGGAATCGGGCCCTGGTCCCGCTGACCGATAGTCCCGAGGTTCCCTCGAAGACCTGCACCACCGCCCTTCCGAAGCCCGTCTCAAGGACCCTTGCAAGCCTCCTGTTTCCCGTGCTGTCCTCGATCTCCACGAGCTCGTCGAAGGCTGCCCTGTCCACCCCGTCTACGACTATGAGCGGACCCCTAATCTCTGCAATCTTGCTGTACTCCAACCCGGAGGAAGACCTGCTCATGCAGCCCTTACCTCCTGGACGCCGGCGAGGGAGGAGAATTCGTTTAACATCTGCCTAGAAAGCGATTCCAGCTTGTCGAGGTCCTCGCTCCTGATAGCGAACTTGGCCCTGAGCATGGGCGCGATAACCTGCATGCCCCTAATCTTCGCAAGGGAGGTGCCGTTCCGGAGAGCTTTGAGGGCCTCCTGGTGGTACTCGACGAACATCTTCATCATGAAAAACTGCTTTTGAGGGCTGCAGTAGGCATCAACGTCATCGTAGGCGTTCTGCTGCAGAAACCCGATCTGGATCATTCGGGCGACGTCTAGGATCAGCTTCTCTTCGTCCGGAAGCGCCTCGGGCCCCAGCAGGCGGACTATTTCCTTGAGCGCGTCTTCGCGCTGTAGGATGCCGTAGGCATCGGCCCTTACCTTTGCCCATTCCTTGTCAACTCGCTCCGACCACCATTTGCTGACAGAATCGACGTAGCCAGAGTAGGAGCTCATCCAGTTGATNNGTTCTTGACGAAGCGTATGGTCTGCGAGGTGACCGGTTCGGTGAAGTCACCCCCGGCGGGGGAAACCGCCCCGATAAGCGTGATTGACCCGGTCCTCTGTGGGGTGCCGAGTATGTCGGCGCGCCCGGCCCTCTCGTAGAACTCGGCGAGCCTCGATGCAAGGTAAGACGGGTAGCCTTCCTCCGCGGGCATCTCCTCCAGCCTGCCGCTGATCTCACGCAGCGCCTCGGCCCACCTGCTCGTGGAGTCGGCCACCAGAACCGTGTCGTATCCCATGTCCCGGTAGTATTCGGCCATGGTCACTCCGGTGTAGATGCTAGCCTCCCTCGCCGCGACGGGCATGTTGCTTACGTTTGCAATCAGGATGGTCCTCTCCATGAGCGGGCGGCCGCTCTGCGGGTCTATGAGCTCGGGGAATTCGACGAGGACCTCTGTCATCTCGTTGCCGCGCTCGCCGCACCCGATGTGAAAGACCACCTTGGCGTCTGCCCACTTCGCGATGCTGTGCAAAGTGACCGTCTTCCCGGTCCCGAAGGCCCCCGGAATGGCCCCAGTCCCCCCCTTTGACATCGGGAAGAACGAGTCCAGGACCCTCTGTCCGGTCAACAGAGGAATCTCGGGGTCCAGCCTCTCCCTGATTGGCCTCGGAGTCCTGACCGGCCACCGGTGGTAGAGCATCAGTTCCTGCTTCCTCCCTGACTTGTCCTCCGCGGTGACTACAACTTCATCAACCCTGTACTTGCCTTCGGTGGAGACCTCCTTCACTCTTGACCTCGGTGTTGTCGGGGGAGCGAGAATCCTGTGCTCGATGAGGGGGGTCTCCTGAACGGAACCCAATATTGTTCCACCCTCGATGTCGTCCCCCATCTTCACGGCAGGGACGAAGTCCCACTGCTTGTCAAAGGGAATTGAATTGGCAGACACGCCTCTGGTAATGAAAGCGCCCGCCTTGCTTGCAATCACGTCCAGAGGCCTCTGGAGGCCGTCGTAGATCGTTCCGATCATGCCCGGGCCTAGGCTTGTCGAAAGAGGCTGCCCCGTTCCGATAACTGGCTCGCCTGGCCTCAGACCGCTTGTCGATTCGTAGACCTGGACGAACGCTATGTCTCCTGTCAGCTTGATGACCTCCCCCACCAGTTTTTCTTCTCCGACCTGGGTCACCTCGTACATCTTCGAGGCGGCCATGCCAGAAGCCTTGACGGCCGGGCCTGAAATCCACTCGATTTTTCCCTTGGCTGGCAAAACGGAACCTGCTCGAGCGCCAAATTTGGCGGCCTTATAACGTTTAGAGGTGAGACGTTGCTTTTCCTTGTTTCACTCGGCGCCTGTCAGTATCCCGGCGACCGCCTTCCTGAGGGTGGGCCTCATCCTTTCGAGCCTTGCCTCGAAGGTGTTGTCGAACCTGACGGTTCCGTCGGGATTGGTTAGAATCACGCCCCCCACCGTATTGATCTCCCCGTCGTCCAGGGAGAGCTTTGCCCCGCTCCCAAGCTTCCTGATGGCGGATGAGACCGCCTTCCTGTCTTTCGAGGCGCACGACACCTTGGCGCGAGGGCCGATGACGTCGAGCCCTTCCTGAATCAGCGAGACCAGTGCCTTCTCCTGTGAGGTTCCCGATACCGTTGAAATCTTCTCCACCGCCTGGTCGAAAGCCTGGTTGACAGCCTTTTCAAGGGACCGAAGCTGTTCGTTCCTCGCATCCAGCTCGGCGGACCCAATTATCTGCCTCTTCACCGATTCCGCCTGCTTCTCCCCCGTCTCGAGGATCTTCCCGACCGCCTCGCTGGTTTCTTTCCTCACCGCCTCTATCCTAGCGAGGGTTTCGGACCGCCCTGCCTCCAAGTCAGCCAGCACCTCGCTCTCGAACTCTGCTGAGACCTTCTCCAGTGTGTCGGAGGCTGCTTTGCTCGATTTCTCAGACTCCAAGTATCGCTCTCAGCATCGCTCGGTACTCCACCTTCTCCTTCTTGCTCCCCGGCCCGGGGACCTCGTAAATCAATGGGATCGCCCTCTTTGTCCTCAGCTGGGTGAGCTGGTCCGCGATAGGCTTCGCTACCTCGTCGCTTACCATTATCAGCCCGACGGTAGGGTCCTTGGCGAGGCTCTCGATTTTCTCGAGGGCGGCGGGTGCGCTGGGCACGTACTCCCCGCTCACCCCCGACAGGACGAACCCGGTGACGAACGCCTTCCCTCCGACCGCAACTACTTTCATTTCGACTCGCCCAACAATCTGGACGCCGCGAACTCTGCGGCTTCGGTCCTGTGGCGTGAAATGGAAACTTCGAACGCTTCCAGCGCCAATCTCCCCTCTTCTCGGATGCTCTTCGCCTGCGCCTCGGCCTCTGCCTTTGCCTCCGCCACACGGCGGGCGGCAATCTCGGTCGCTCCCTCAATGGCAGAGGTTCTTGCTGCCTCCGCCCAGTCCAAAGCATCCTTCATGGCCCTCCTCTTCCCCTCCGAGGCCTCGGCCTTGGCGGCATCTAGGGCGGATTCAAATTCGACGAGCGCCTTCACGGTCTGTTCGATGGCGGAGGGCAATACGGACTTTTTCGTCTGCCTCGGATTTGTGTAATTAAACGTTAGGCGGGCTAGATGCGACGTGGAGGATGTTCGCGGGTGAAACGCTTTCGTCCGCAATCCTCAGTCTGCCGACCTCACTCAGCTCGAATGGGAAGACGACCCATCTGTCTACTACCTCCAAGTAGTAGTCTGGCTCGAACTTGGTCCAGGGCTTCTTGAACAGGACGGCCACCTCCATGAGCTTTGGGCCCTGCTCTGACAGATATTCCTCCACTACCGTCATGGTGTCGCCCTGATCCACCAGGTCGTCAACGACCAGAATGCTCTTCCCGGCAATCTCATCGGTCAGAGTTGAGAGGATTTTGGGGATGCTCCGCTCGCCGATCCCCGAGTACGATTTCACGTTGATGAAGTCGATTCTGGCGTTTATGTGGTCAGAGACAACGATGGCCACCGGCATACCGCCCCTCGCTATCCCGATGACCAAGTCGAACCTCTTTCCGCCTGAGCACACCTTTTCGGCCAGGGCTTCGGCTAAATTCCCGTACTCGGACCAGCTAATGTACCTGTACTCGACCAATGACCCGTGAGTAGTCTTTTCGTAGATAACCGTTCGAAGGTTACTTCACATGCGAGTGCGAATTGACCGCGTCCGTGCAATCCCCTAGGCCCTCCAGGACGCAGTTCAGATTGGCGGACGTCGGTTAGGGACAATCGACATGAATAGGAGTTATAGGCTGGGCTACAGACAGGTTGACTTCGTTTCATGCCAAACAAGATCGTAGTAATTGCTCTGGGAGGCAACGCGCTCCTTCAGAGGACACAGAAGGGGACGTTTGAGGACCAGTACGGCAACGTCGAGAGGACCGCGGTCAAGATAGCTGACCTCATAGAGCAGGGGTACGAGGTCGTCCTGACACACGGTAACGGGCCTCAAGTTGGGGCCACCCTCCTTAGGCATGACGCTGCGAAGAAAATAGTGCCGCCGCTTCCCCTTGATGCCTGCGGGGCTGAAACGCAGGGCTTCATCGGGTACATGATACAGCAGGCTCTGAGAAACGAGTTGAAGTCGAGGGGAATAGACAAGTATGTCGTGACGGTGATCACGAGAACCATCGTCGACAAGAACGACCCTGCTTTCGCGAACCCGACCAAGCCGGTAGGCCCGTTCTACACGAAGGAGGAGGCGGACGACCTGGCGAAGCGCATATCGGGCATCACGATTAAGGAGGACGCAGGGCGCGGATACCGGCGGGTGGTTCCTTCCCCCGACCCGAAGGTGATTGCGGAGAGATTCGCGATACGGACGTTGGTCGATGCGGGGTTCGTCGTGGTCTCGACCGGGGGAGGGGGCATCCCCGTTGTCGAAGAGGACGGGAGAGCGACTGGAGTCGAAGCGGTGATTGACAAGGACCTTGGAGGGGAGCGTCTGGCGACTTTGATCAAAGCCAACATGTTCGTGATACTCACGGATGTGGAAGGCGCCTACGTTCACTACGGGACTCCAAAGCAGGAGCTACTCAGAGAGGTCACTCCTGAGCAGCTTTTGGGCTATCTCAACGAAGGTCAGTTTGCGGTGGGGAGCATGGCACCGAAGGTGACCGCTGTCATCCGTTTCGTCCAGAACGGAGGGGAGCGGGCCATCATCGCAGACCTCGACAAGCTGACCGAGGCCCTGAAGGGAGAGAGCGGGACCCACGTAATAGGTCCGAAGGCTTGATTCTTCAAGTTGGCCAAGCCTAGCTCCCTCCTCATCGAAGATGCCATCATCGTGACCATGGACCCTCGACGAAGGGTTGTCGAGGGAGGCTCAATCCTAATTGAGGGAGGCAGAATCGCCGAAATCAGAGGGCCGGGAGCCGGGCGGCCTGAGAAAGCTGAGCAGAGAATTTCAGCGAAAGGGATGGCTGTGTTACCAGGGCTCGTCGACACGCACCTACACCTCGCACAGAGTCTCCTCAGGGGGTGCGCTGATGACCTTTCCCTGGTGGAGTGGCTAAGGCAGAGGGTATGGCCCATCCAGGGGTGCTTCACGAAGGAAGACGGCAGGGTGAGCGCTGAGCTATCTATGCTCGAGATGCTGAGGAGCGGGACAACTTCGTTTGTCGGGGTAGACGTGGTGTCCCGTTACGGGTTCGACGGCATCGCAAGATCGGTGGTGAAAGCGGGCATGAGGGGGGCCCTAGCGAAGACCATCATGGATAGCCCAGGTTACGGCAGGAAGGGGAGCATGATGCCGGCTGGGCTCGTTGAAGAGAAGGAAGCATGCATCAGAGAGGCCAAATTGATGGTCAAGAAATGGAACGGAATCAGGGAGGGCCTGGTTAGGACCTGGCTGGCTCCGAGGTCCCTTGGAGGGTGCAGTAGGGAGCTTTACGAGGAGGTCGCGGAACTTGCCGAGGAACAGAAGACGAGGGTGACCATGCACCTGGCGGAGGTGAAAGAGGATGTGAGGTACGCGAAGCAGAACTTCGGGCTGACCCCCTTCGAGTTCATCGAGAAGGTGGGACTAGCGCGACCGGGGTCGCTCTTTGCCCACATGGTCTGGCTCACGGACAACGATGTCAGGAAGGTGGCAAAGACGAGGGCCAACGTGGCCCACTGTCCCTCCTCGAACCTCAAGCTCGCCTCCGGGATCCCCAAGGTGCCGGAACTGCTCGGGGCAGGGGCGAACGTGGGGCTCGGTTGCGACGGTGCCCCTTGCAACAACTCGCACGACATGATCCGAGAGATGAAGATAGCAGCTGTGATTCAGAAGGGACGGCTGCTCGACCCCCTCACCATGCCCGCCATGGCGGTCCTTGAGATGGCGACGGTCAGGGGCGCAAGGGCCATGGGCATGGAATCGGAGATAGGGTCCATTGAAGTGGGCAAGAAAGCGGACCTGGCGATCATTGATCTAAAGAAGCCACACCTTACGCCCTTCAGGGACATAGTGTCGAACATCGTATACTCGGCCATGGGGAGCGACGTGGACACCGTTCTGGTCGACGGGAGGCTCCTGCTCCGACATGGGAAGGCGCTCACCCTCGATGAGAATAGGGTAGTGGGCGAGGCGCAACGGCGGCAGGACGAGCTTATTTCCAGGTCGGGAGTCAGGGCCTAGGGAGCCCCTGCCGTTGGACCTCCTGGTAAGGAACGCCAGAATCATAACGGGCTCGGAAACGTTCGAGTCCAACATTGGAGTAGAAGGGGGCGTCATCGTATCAATTTCGCCGAATCTCGAGCCATCGGGGGCGGAGGTGTACGACGCGAGGGGGAAGATCGTCATTCCCGGAGGGATCGACGCCCACACGCACATGGAACTCCCCGTCGTCGGCACCACATCCGCCGACGACTTCTACTCGGGGACCGTGGCCGCCGCCTGCGGCGGGATAACTACCATAGTCGACTTCGTGGACCCGCAGCCTGGCCAGACCCTCCTGGGAGCGCTCGCAGACTACAGGAGGAAGGCCGACCGCAAGGTAGCGATCGACTACGGTCTTCACATGATGTTCAAGGGGCAGAACCTGCCCGAGATTGACAGGATACCCGAGGTGGTCCGCAAGGGGGTGCCGAGTTTCAAGGTCTACACCGCCTACAAGAAGAGGGGACTGATGCTCGGAGACATCGACATCTCAAGAGTGATGGAAAAGGTCGCCGGAGTTGGCGGGCTCGTCGCCGTCCACGCCGAGAGCGAACCAATCATCCAACGGCTGATCGAAAAGAACCTGGCGGCGGGGAACACGGACGCGAGATACCACGCCCTGAGCAGGCCCGCCTCTGCCGAAGCCGAGGCGATTTCGAGGGTCACACGACTGGCAAAGGCGGCCTCCGCTAGAACCTACATCGTTCACCTTTCGAGCAGGGTGGGGAAGGAGGAAGTCGAGGATGCCCGGCGCAGAGGGACGAATGTGTTCGCCGAGACATGCCCGCACTACCTCGTTCTGACGGACCGAGTCTACAAGAGAGAGGACGGGAGGAACTTCGTCATGTCGCCACCCCTCAAGACGCCTGAGGACCAGGCAGCCCTGTGGGAGGGCCTTGCGCCGGGCGGGGTCATCGAGACGGTGGGGAGCGACCACTGCCCGTTCACGAGCGCCGAGAAGGACTGGGGAGAGGAGGACTTCACGAAGATACCAAGCGGAGTCCCGGGCACCGAGGCGATAATCCCGCTGCTCTACTCAGAAGGGGTGAGGAAGGGGAGAATCTCGATGTTCGATCTGGTCAGGGTCAC